>NZ_JBEXGM010000035.1:0-86306 GCF_040607335.1 Streptomyces sp. NPDC005303
GCGGGGCGGAGCCGTTCACGGTGTCCTCGGCGATGCGATCGTGGTGTCTGATCACCTCGGCGATGATGATATTCAGGAACTTCTCAGCGAAGGCCTCGAATTCCGCAAGCGGAATTCTGAGTGCGTGTCAATTCGCGCAAGCGCGAATTGAGGGAATCCCGCAAGCGGGATTCTTGGGGCTGGCAGTAAGGGTGGATGCATCACGCGCGGGGCTGTGTAGGGCTTGGGATTCCCCGTCACTACCTCGACAAGGGATGTGACGGGCTGTCGGCCTGACGGGGTGCCAGCCTGGGGGTAGTGACGGGTTCCGCTGCGCTCCACCCTGAACCCCTCCCCCACCGTCTACCTGTCCCGGGCATGTTCACCTATTCGCCCTGTCAGCATAGAGGACAGCTGACTGTTCGTGGGTGAGATTGAGTCACTGTGCCATCCTCGGGTGTGAAGTTGTCTACGGGTGATGCATCACGAGCCTTGACTGTGTAGAATCTGGGATCAGATGCTACACCCTTACCACCGCGCACCTTGCGCCTGGATTCTATTTGCTATTACGCGCTGCATTCCGCGAAAAAGGAGAACACGGGGCATGGCCGTGAAGCTGCGTGATCACCAGATCGAGGCCGTTTCCGCCATTGTGCGGGGTCTTGATGTTCCGCCGGGCGGTATTCCCTGGAATGGTCTTCGCGGGCAGGTGCACGCGGCGTGCGGCACGGGGAAGACCGTCATGGCTGCCGCGTCGGCGAAGCGGCTTGTGCCCAGGGGGCGTGTGCTCGTGTTGGTGCCGACGTTGGATCTGCTGGCGCAGACGGTGAGGGCGTGGCACGAGGCCGGCCACAGGGGGCCGGCGGTGGCGGTATGTTCGCTTCAGGACGACCCGGAGCTGTGGTCGTTGAAGGTGCGCTCCACGACGAACCCGATCCAGTTGGCGCTGTGGCACGGGCAAGGGCCGGTCACCATCTATGCGACGTACGCCTCGCTGGGCGTCCTGGCCGAGGCGTTCGAGGGCGCCTACGGCCAGAAGCTTGATCCAGTAGACCTCGCGGTCGTTGATGAGGCCCACAGGACTTCCGGTTCGATGGGTAAGGCGTGGGCGGACATCCACGACCAGAGCGTCATCCCGGCGTACCGGCGGCTGTACCTGACGGCGACGCCGCGGATCTGGGAGGAGCGGCTGAACCGCGAGGTTGCCGAGGGGGTGCGGGATCCGCTGCCGCGGGAGATGGCGGCGAGCATGGATGACGAGAAGGTCTTCGGGCCCGTCCTGTACAAGCTCTCGCTCGCATCTGCCGTCTCCCGGGGCCTGTTGGCGCGGTACCAGATCATCGTCCTGGAGCTGAAGGACCCTGTCGTCACTCCCGAGCGGCTGATGGGCGAGGAGCGGCACACCGAAGAGGTCCGCGGGCAGCGCCTCGGAGCCCTCCAGGCCGCGTTGCTTCACACGATGGCGCAGCACGATCTGTCGACGTGCATCACCTTCCACCACCGCACCATCGAGGCCCAGGCGTATGCGGAAGGCCTTGAGCGCGTCGCGGCCAAGCTGCACGCCGACCAGCCCGAGACCTACCCGAAGCGGATCTGGGCGGACTGGCTGTGCGGCGAGCACGTCCCCGAACGCCGACGGGAGGTCCTCGGCTCGTTCGGGTCGACGGCGCAGCGGGCCGTGCTCTCGAACTGCCGGGTCCTGGGCGAGGGCGTCGACATCAGAGCCGTGGATTCAGTTGCCCTGTTGGACCCCAAGGGAGCGCCGCACGACATCGTCCAGGCTATCGGCCGGGCACTCCGACAGAAGCCCGGACAAGGGAAGTTGGCCTCTTTGATCGTGCCGGTCTTCCTACAGCCGGGAGAGAAACCGGAGGACATGTTCACCTCGGGATCGTATCGGCCTTTGGTGAAAGTCCTGGAAGGGCTGCGCGCTCACGATGAAGAGGCAATCGAATTGCTGGCGATTCCACAGGAGCCGCAGAAAGACGTGGCGCAGCCGTCCGTGAACATCGGTGCCGCGCCGGGAGACGGTGAGGAAGAATCCCGGCTGCTGCTCCGTTTCGCCGCTCCCAGGGATCCGGTGATGGTCGCGGACTGGGTCTCCTTCAACGTGATCGACACCGAACGCCAGGACTGGGGCCGCGGCTGGGCGAAGCTGAAGACGTACGTCGAGCGGACCGGGAACGCCAGGGTGCCCTACGGACACCGCGAGGGCGCGACACCTCTTGGACAATGGGTCGCGGAACAACGACGCGCCTACACAGCCGGACAGATGACCGGCCAACGCGCCCGACGGCTCGAACAACTCGGCATGGTCTGGTCCCTGGCCGATGAACGCTTCCAGGAAAACCTCGAAGCCGCGAAGGCCTACTACGACCAGCACTGGACACTCTGCGCACCCCGCTCCGCCACCATGCTCGACAAGCCGGTCGGGCAGTGGCTATCGAACCTGCGCCGCCCCGGCGCCCTCGACGGACATCCCGAGTGGAAGACGGCACTGGAAGCCGTGGACAAGGACTGGAACCCGGACTGGCCGCCGGACTGGCAACGCCACTACGCCGCACTGCGCGAACTGGTCGCCGACGAAGAAGGCCAAGCCGGCCAGGTGGAAGTCCTGCCCGGATTCACCGTCCACGGCATGGACATCGGCAAATGGCTCGCCAAGCAGCGCAAGATCGAGGTCTGGCAGACCCTGACGGACGGGCAACGCGAACGCCTGGAACAACTCGTGCCGCTGGCCCCGGCGCCGGAGGCAGAGGTGCCCGCCGCGGCGCCCCAGACGGCCTTGAGCGCCTTCGAGAAGGGCGTGGCGGCCCTGGCGCAGTATAAGACCCGCACCGGATCGGTGACCGTCCCACGGGGGCACGTAGAGACACTGGACGACGGGTCGGAGGTGAAGCTCGGAGTCTGGATCATGAACCAGAAAACCCGCCGCACGAAGCTGACCGCTGACAAACTCGCCGCACTCGCCACGCTGGGACTGGAATGGGCGCAGTAAGGTTAAGGAGTGGGCTAAGTTTTTGGTTAAGAAGTCGGGTTCTGACGTGAGGGTGCAGGGATATGGCATCTGAGGAAGAGCTGTTCGCGTCCGTCGATGCTCTGTTGAACGAGGAGCCGCACCTGCCGCCTCCGGCGGAGCGTGCCCGCCTGCGTGAGGCCGCCGGTATCACCCAGGCCCGTCTGGCGACTGCGTTGAAGACGACGACTCAGTCGGTGAAGAACTGGGAGAACGGCCGCTCGGAGCCGAAGTCGCCGCGCCTGGACGCCTACCAGCGGCTGCTGAAGGGGTGGGCAGCGAAGTATCCGGCTCCCAGTGCGGCCCCGGCTGCCGCGACGGCGCCAGCCGCATCGGGAACGGCTGCGTCCGCGGTGGAGACGACAGAGGCCCCGCCAACTCCCGCTGTCCCAGCAGCGGGGCCGCCGCATCCCGCCGCCCGGCCGGCCGCGGGATCGCGGCGTCCGGCCGCGACGAAGGCGGCGCAGCCCGCAGCCGATCCGCGGTTCCCGCACGGTCCGCTCGCCGTGCTCGACGGCGACGGGGCCGCGTACGGCGTCGGTGGGATCGTGCTCGACTGCCCGGCGACAAACGTGGTGGAGCTGGTGGAGTGGACGCTGCGCGAGTCCGGGCTCGGTGCGCCGCGCCTGCACCGCAACGGCAAGGACAGCGACCCGCTGATCGTGCTCACCGCCGCGGCCGCCGTGAAGCTCGGACTGCCCGAACGCCTTGAGGGCCATGAGCAGCGCCGCTCCCTTCGGCTGCCGGAGGATCACCCGGTGGTCAAGCAGGTGGTGAAAGCGAAATGGCGGCTCACCCAGCGCGGGTTCGGCCCCTGGGCAAGGATCTACCGCAAGGCCCAGGGGCGCGAGCGGCAGTGCGTGCAGCTCGCGATCCTGTCCTGGGACGCCCTCGATGAACGCTCCTGGCCCGCAGTTGCGGAGATGGAGCCGGCCGACATCGCCCGCGTTCTCGGCGTCTACGCCACCCGCGTCATCACCCCGCGCGGCTCCACAGCCGTATCGGGCCTTGAGCTAATGACGGCGCTGCGGCCACCCACACGCGCCACGCAGGACCCCGCCACCGGGAACTGGGTGCCCGGCCACAACCCCGGCTCGCTCGGAACGGAGCCGATGGACCCGGCCCCGCCGGAAGCCACCCCCGAACACCCCGTCGTCGTCGACAGCGGCTGGAACGGCGGCTTCCTGAACGAGGAGGCCTACCAGTGGGTGCGCGACGTCGACCTGCTGAGCGATGAGGAGTGCACACTGCCGTACGCGGTCGGCCTGGACCTGAACACCGCCTTCCTCGCCGCCGCGGCCCGCCTGGTCGTCGGCCTGTCCGCCCCCGACCACTTCCACAACCCGGTGTTCAACCCGAAGATCCCCGGGAGCTGGCTGGTGGATCTGTCCCACGTCGAGGTCGACCCGCGCCTGCCCTCACCGTTCACGCCAGACGGCACCCGGCCCACCGGGCCTGCCTGGTACCAGACCCACACCGTCGCCTACGCCCAGGAACTCGGCTACAACGTCACCCCGATCGAGGGGTACCTGCGCCGGGAGACCGGCGCCTACCTGGACCCCTGGCACGACCGGCTCAAGGCCGCCTACGTCGACACCCTCGCCGACCTCGGCGTCACCCGGGACCTGGACGACCGCGCCTTCCTCGCCGCGATGGAGCGGCACAAGGACGCCGACCCGGCGATGGCGGCCGTCCTCGCCGCCATCAAGGCCACCGTCAAGGGGGGCATCGGCAAGCTCCGCGAACGCCCCCAGGGCAAGAAATACAAGGAGGGCGAGCGGTGGCCGGCCCTGCAGCGGCCCACCTGGCGCCCCGACATCCGCGCCGCCGTCATCTCCAAAGCCCGCATCAACATGCACCGCAAACTGCGCAACATGGCCACCATGACAGGCCTGTACCCCCTCGCCGTGCTCTCCGACTGCGTCGTCTACCCCTCACCCGGCGACTCGCCGCTCGACTTCCTGCCCTACGCCGCCTCCGGCAAGCCCCAACCCGGGGGTTTCCGTCTCGGGCCGACCCCAGGCCTGGCCAAACTCGAGGGCGTCCAGTCAATGCTCTGGGCGGTCGACCTCATGGAACAGGGCTACAACCCCGCCCGGCACATCAAGGGCGGCGACGCCGTCCTCGACGAAGGAGAGTAGGCCGTGGCCGGAGAGATCGACGAGGCGATCGAGCGGGCCGACCGGGAAGCGTTCACCCGTCAGCCGCCCAAAACACTCCAGGCACGCATCAACTTCCTGATGAAGCAGTTCAAGACGACCAAAGCCGTTGCCCAGGAGATCGGTGTCAGCCAGCGGTCGGTGGAGCGCTACCGCACAGGCGAGCGCAAGCACCCGCCCAAGGCCATCGCCGAACGGATCGACGCCGCCGTACGGGCCCGCTGGCAGCCACAGGTCCGCAAGCGCCGGCAGAGGCAGGCCGCGACCACCGGCGGGATCACCGTAGAGACCCGCGCCCGCTTCGGGTACACCGCGCCCGTCGGCACCACCGACGACGGAAGATTCCGCCGCCTGACCGTCCACCTCCCCCCGGCCTACGCACAACGCCTGTTCAACGCCCGCAACACAGGCGCCAGCGACCAGGAGATGCGCCAGATCATCGCCGAAGGCTTCAAAGACATCTACTTCCAAGACGGCGGCAGCCGCGCCACAGGACTCTCCGACGTCACCCTCAACGACATCGACTACCTCGACCTCGACTACTAACCGGACGCGGTCGTCTTCCCCGAGATGGTCGCCATCTGAGCCGAAGCACGGTAGTTGTCACATAGGCAGGCTTGTTGTCACCGGCGAGGCTGCAGGTCGTTGGGGCCGCCCATCCCGGGAATCAGCGGCTCGGGCACAATCAGGAGCCGTGCCCACCCCTCCTGATCCCGCTGCCCTGTACCCCGATGTCGCGGCCCTGCGGCAGCCTCGCCGCAGCGCTCCGGGCCGAGGCGGAAGGCTGCCTCGCCGGTGTTCCCGTCACGTCCTCGGACTTTGATCCGCTGCTTCATGCGACCGTCACAAGCATGCTGCCGCACCGCGAGCCGCTGCAGATCAGTGCATCGTCGCACGAGCGACGGTGGTCAATCCGCGGCACGGAACCGTTCCAGAGCCTGTCCCTCATTGATGGCAGGACGGACGACCTGGCGGAGGTCGCCAGGGCCGCCCGGGCCTGGCACGACGGCGCGGCGCTGAACGGCATTCGCCAGGCGGCACCCTTCGTGCACCTGACTGGCCGGTTCGAGGTGCCCGACCTCGATTCCGCGCGGCTGGTGGAATCCGAGTGGCAGAGCATGCGCGTGGAGGCGAGCGGGCTGGACTACGTCTGGCAGGAGACGTATCAAGCCCTGATCGAGGCGGCGCACGCCGAGCCGGCGCTTCGTGCCCTCTACCCGTTCACGAGCCACTGGGCGTTGCGCTTCTCAACCACCACCCGCCCGCGCCTGACCGTCGTCGGACCGTGCCTGACCGCGGGCAGCGACGGCATGTACGGGGTGGGGACAGGGTTCATCACTTCGGACCTTGGCTTGTTCGCCACAGCGCACGAGGCCGTGGCGATGGCCGTGCACCATATGCCGTCCGGCCTCGGCCCGGTCACGCTTGGCGGATGACCTTGCCCGACAGAGGAGCCGCGTGGGTGCGACCACCGCCCGCATCGCCCCGGCACTGGTGACAGAAAGGCTGCCGAACAAGCACTTGTGACAAGTCGAATGCCTCGTTGGTGACAACCAGACTGCTTCGACCGTCCCCATTCACCACTTCAGCCGGTCCTGCTGATGACAACTCCTGAGCTTCGGCTCACCATCGCGGACGCGCTGCTGGATCCGGCCACATGGCCGAGCTGGTGTGGAGGGACATGGGGCGGGCGGCCGCGGTCCGCCGACGGTGCGACAACAGCCCGTGGTAGCTGCGCCAGGAACATCAGCCCCGCCACCAGCCGGGCAGCTGCGCTGGGCAAGGAGAAGACGGCGCCCGGCTCGGGGAGGATCTGGCGGGCGGCCGTGCCCGCGGAACAGCGCATGCGTGTCCGCTGTTGCGGTCTGCACCCGATCTACGGTCGGGTGCTACCCACACCGAAGGACGGCATCCGGGACAGGAATCGGGTCCGCCGTCATCGTCTAGGTGGGCGCCATCGTTGTCGGAGTCGACTCAGCAGCCCGGGCTTTCCCTCGCTCACAGCGTCGCTGAGGTGGCGGCGGTCCCGTTCACGGTTTTCAGCGATCTCTACCGAGGAGTATCGGCGGCTCCAGTGCACATTGCCCTGTCGGATCCAGTAGTGCGCCTGGCATGGAAGCGCCCAGTTGCCGATGGACGGTGCCAAAGAGATGCTTTCGCCGTCGTAGGTGATGGACCACTGTGCTGGTGACAGTGGCGTGATGACCTCGTGCCCGCATCCGCAGGCGCACAGGTGGCCGCATGTGCCGTAGGGGATCGAGACGTACAGGATGGCCGGTTCCATCGGTGTCGGGAAGGTCTCGACGAACACCGGGCGCAGGTTGTTGACCGGGGTCATTGCCGGTCCTCGTTGGCGATCTCGTTGGTGATCAGCGAGTAGGTGGAGAAGCCTTCCTCGGTCAGGTCGGCGTAGACGCCGATAAAGCGCTTGAAGCGGTTGACGGCCAGGACAGCGTTGAGCGCGTTCAGGTCGGCGGTCTGGATGTTGCGTGCGTAGGCGTCGCGTTCGGGTGCCAGCTGCGGGATGCGTCGGCGGGCTTGTTCGCGGCGTCCCGGCAGGCTTGCGGTCACGCGCAAGAGTCCGCTGAGTCGGCCATCGATTTCTTCGATTCCCATGCCTACGTCGATGAAGGGCACTTCGTGGGATTCGAGCCAGTCCATGACGGCCGGTTTGCCGGCTGCGTCGTCGGAGGCGAGGAAGACGAAGGTGGCTCCCTCGAGGAGGTCAAGGTTGTCCTCGTCCAGGTACTGCTCGCAGGAGGTGACACCGCAGTGCATGTTGGCGTAGAGCGAGGCGAAGTAGGCGGCCTTGTTCGGGCGGTTGCGGAGCGTCTCGACGGTGGGGGCGCCGGGTGCCCTGAAGGCGTTGTGGTTGTCGAAGGTGTCGCCGTCGATGAGCAGGATCGTGTCGACCTCGGTCTTGGCGATCTGGTCGAGGATGTAGCTGCCGCTGCCGCCGAGGCCGACGATCACGATGTGGTGGCCGCGGTAGCGGCGATTGACGGTTGCCAGGCCAGCGCGGGAGGTGGCGGTGTCGCGGTAGACGAAGGGGCTGCCGTCGTCTACGTCCTGCCAGGCCGCTCCTGGGGTAGGCGTGAACGACGGGTCGATGGCCTGTGCCTGGTCGGCGAGGATGCGCGCGTATGCCGTGATCTTTGTGTACTCGTCGGGATAGCCGTCGGGGCCTGGCTTGCTGGAGAGCATGAACTGCGCCTGTAGTCCCTCGGCGATGGCGCGGGACTCGGGGTTGGCCAGCCCCAGCGGCCGTCCGTGCTCGTCGCATGGGGCGGACCCGCCGAACCAGATGCGGTGGTCGGTGCCGGAGACGATGCGATCGCCGCTGACCGTCACGGGGTAGGCGAGGAAGCCGTGATTGACGGCGCACCCTGAGGTGACGTACGGGATGTGGCGGACGATCAGGTGCCCCGCTTGCAGGACGACGTCGTAACCGTCGTCGAGGAGGCGTGAGAGGTCGGGGTCACGAGCGAGAGGTGCGGTAGACATCGAAGACCATCCCCTTCTTCACTCGCACGCTGTGGCCGGCCGTCAGGCTGCCGGAGCCGTGCCCGTCGTGTCCGCGGCTGTAGCGGACGGTGTAGGTGTCCTGCTCGGTCAGCGGCTGGCCGGGGAAGGCCAGGTCGACGACCTGCTCGAAGGTGATCTCCTTCGCCTCCCACGGGTGCGGTCGGGTGTTGACGATGATCGTGACGGGCTGAGGCCCGTGGTCCTGCGGCATGGGTACCTCCAGATGTGCGGAACGACCTGGCCGAGACAGTCCAAAAGTCGACCAGTGCTCGAAGTTTCGAGCAGTTAGACTGTAGCAGAGGTGATCGACAAGTTGAGCGTTGCGAGAAATCAGGGACACCGATGAGCGAAAGCCCGACCGTGGACGTGCAGGCTCTGCATGCGGCTCTGGACGCCGCGCGGGAGGAAAAGGGGCTGTCCTGGCGGCAGTTGGCCAAGGAACTCGGCGTGAGCGCATCGACCATCTCGCGGATGGCCAACGGACTGAAGCCGGACGTCACCGGATTCGCCGCTATGACGACATGGCTGCGCATGCCGGCGGAGACCTTCTACGTCACCCCCGAAGCCACCCCCGCCTCTCTCTCGCAAGAGGAGCCCGAGCTGGTGGCATCGCTGGTGCCCCTCCTGCGCGCCCGCAGCGATCTCAGTGAGGGGGACGTGGCCTACCTCCAGGAAGTCATCGGAGCCGCCGCCCGCAGATTCCGTGCCGAACGCGCGTCCGGGAGTAACTGAGTGCGCTGGACACAGGCGCTGATGCGCGAAGTGGCGCAGGAGGAACGCGCCGGACTCGGCCTGGGGCCGCGCGACCCGCTTGACCCCTATGCCCTCGCCGAGGAGCACGGGATCAGCGTGTACACCCTCAGCAACCTGCGTGAAGCCGACATGAGCGACGAGGCGTTCCAGTACTTCACTGAGCACAGAACATCGGCGTGGTCCGCCGCACTCGTCCCCTTGGGCACCGCCAGGGTCATCATCGAGAACGAGTCACACCAACTGGAGCGCCGCCGCTCGAACATCGCCCACGAACTCGGCCACCACCTCCTGGAACACTCCTTCGACAGCGTCATCCTCGGTGAGGACCACAAGCGGCAGTTCAACGAGCAGCAGGAGAAGCAGGCCGCCTTCATAGCCGGCGAGCTCCTGGTACCACTGGCCGCAGCCGAACGCATGGCCTTCAATGGCTGGGACAACGAACGCGTCGCAGCCGCCTACGGGGTGAGCAAGCAGTTCGCACAGAACCAGATGAAAGGCCAACGCGTGCGGGCCAAGCGCACCGCTCAGAAATACGGGTTCGGAACCCCCGCCTGACGCGCTCGCTCTAGTTCAATACGACTGCGACTCGACTACTTGGCCATACCAGGCCAGCTCAGGAGGCAGTTGGCCGCAGGCTTGCGGCAGCGTCTGAGAAAGCTGAGGGGGCGGCGGTGCGAGACGACAGGGATGACGCACCATCCACCACCTCAACAACCACACCTGCATGGCCTGAGCAGGGTGAACATGCGGCCACAACGGCCTACAGATGTGCGGTGCCTTAGGCAGCATCGGCCACCCCTGCCGGCTGCCTCATGCCCCAGTCGGCAGGGAGTTGCCACGGTTGATTTGTATGAAGATCTCCGGGCCCCTTCCGCCGTTATGCGTGGACCAGTGATCATTCATCAATGACTCCGGATCCACGCAGTCGGCGTCGCGCTACGCCGCGCGCAACCAAGAAGCCGCAAGTCGTCACGAGACCATCGAGCGATGATGAGCATGACGTCGTTTACTTCAAGCGGCACGTCGAGGATGACCCCCACCGGGCTTCACCCGGCCGCGATTTCCTGCGCTCTACGCCCACAGCAGTGCGTGCCACGATGCGATCCGTTCTGGCGGCTGTTGCGGCGGCACCGCCGAAGAGCTTCGCAGGGGGAGGCTACTGGGAGGCCATGAAGGCGGACATGGCCGGTTGGTACGAAGTGCGCGTCGACGGTCCGAAGCGGCATCACTATCGCCTCTTCTGCCTGCTGGATTACGACGCGGAAGGGACAGACAAGCCGCTCCTGGTCGTGATAGCCGGCCGCGACAAGCCCTTCCGGACAGTGCTGGCACCCGCCGACTATCAAGCCGTGCGAGCCTTGGGTGAGGAGTACCGCAAGAGGAACCCTCGCTCTATTGAATGAGCAAGGGTCAGGCTAGGCAACTGCGCGCGAGCGAGCCTTGGGACTTCTCAGTTTGCCGAGGTGCTCCGCAAGCGCGCGGGTGTCGGCTACTCCGCCCTCCAAAAGTGGTTCAGTCACCGACTTCCGTTCTGCTACAGGAAGAGGCTCCAAGGTGATGCGCATACCCAGCGCCGCTGCGATCTCCGCCAAGGTTCCCAGTGTGGGGTTGGCGTGCTTAGAGGAAAACAGCCGTCGCACAACTGCCGGCTCCGCACTGATGGCGCGGGCCAGAGCAGCCTTGGAGAGATCGGCTGCATCCCGCGCCTCATCGAGTGCGTTGACAATGCGGTCGATAGTGGCGATGCGGATCGATTCCACCACGTAGTGGCGCATGAACTCAGGGTCTTGCAGATCCTCTGCAAGGTCATCCCAGAAGGCGCCGTGCTGCGTAGACATAATGCTCTCCTCCCGCCGTCCTGGTCCGTGGCACCAATCGAACAGCTCATGACGTGAATCTCCCGCGACGGAACTAGACACCCACCGACAGCCGTCAAGCCAGCCAGGCCTCACCACGAGGCCTCAAGCGTAGCAAATAAGTTACGCTCCCGCTAGCGCGGGACTGTCCCACAGCGGTGTTGTCAGCTCGGGGCTGACGAACGCGGCGCTTTGATCCGCAGTCGCCTGGCCGGGCGCTGACCGCTCCCTTTGCGGATTCAGAGGCGATTGGCATTCTTCTCGGTACGGCATTCGGGGCAACGACAGCGGCCATGCCGGTAGGCCGCCGCGGCACCGTGAGCGAGGCCGGGATCGCGTCCCGCGGTCAGCGCCAGATCCAGAACGCAACACCGAACTGGGGCATACGCGGCGTAGCTGCGGGCCCGGTGGACGGAGACTCCCAGATCGGCGCAGACGTCACTGATGTGCTCACCGCTGGCGACACACCCCAGCAGAGCGGCCCGGGCGGGCGGGAACAGCATGTCCACAGTCCCCGCGCACGACCTGGTGCGTGAGGACTGTGGTGCGGAGGTCAGCAGCACGTGGCAGCAGGCCAGTGAGGAGGATCGCGCCATGCGGCACTGATCCTGGAGGCTCCCGTCAGATAGGGGGCTGGTCTCCTACGCTCGTGCCAGCCCACCCTCACCGGTTGAGTTCAAACCAGACCACCTTGCCAGTGCTCAGCCGCGTCACGCCCCAGCGCCTGGCCAACCGGTTGACGACGTACAGGCCCCGCCCAGCCTCCTCCACAGCCCGAGCCCGGCGTAGGCGGGGCAGCTGCGGTACATCGTCGCCAACCTCACAGCGCAGCACGTCCGTGCGCAGCAAACGCATGGTGATCGGCCTGGTGGCGTACCGCACGGCATTGGTGACGAGCTCGCTGACCAGCAGCTCTACGGAGTCTGTGAGATCCTCCATACCCCAACGGGACAGGGCCTGCCGCGCAAGGTGTCGCGCCCGTCTCGGTGCCGCGTCCTCCGGCTCCAGGAACCAGTACGCCACATCGCTCGGCGCGATCCCGTCGAAGCGGGCCGCGAGCAGCGCGATGTCGTCGTCCCGGTCGCCAGGACCGAGCACGTCGAGCACCTCGTCGCACAGCGCCTCCAGCGGCGGCGGATGATCCGGCCGGGTCAGCTGCGCGGTGACGGCGAGTTTCTCCCGCAGCTGCTCTATCCCGGTCCACACGTCCCGCAGCCGCGACTCCACCAGCCCGTCGGTGTACAGCAGCAGGGTCGCCCCGGCCGGCGCGTCCAGCTCCACCGCCTCGAAGTCCACGCCACCGACACCGATCGGCGCGCCTGGCGGCACCCGCAGCACCTCGGCGCGGCCGCCCAGGTGCAACAGCATGGGCGGCGGATGACCGGCGTTGGCGATCGTGATGCGGTGCGAGACCGGGTCGTAGACGGCGTACAAGCAGGTCGCTATGTAGTCAGGGCCCAGGCGCTGGGCTTGCTCATCGAGGGCGTGCAGCACTTCCTGCGGGGGCAGGTCCAAGCCCGCGAGGGTTTGCGTGGTGGTGCGGAGTTGGCCCATGAGGGCTGCTGACGCCATGTCATGGCCCATGACGTCACCGACGACCAGCGCAATCCGGCTGCCCGGCAGCGGAATCGCGTCGTACCAGTCGCCGCCCACCCGGGCCGTATCTGCGGCAGGCAAATAGCGAGATGCCAAGCGCACGCCAGTACAGCGAGGGAGCGCCCTCGGAAGCATTCTGCGCTGCAGCTCGCCGGCGATGAGAGCCTGACGCCCGTCCAAGACTGTCTTGTCGATGCCCAGCGCGCTGTGCGTGGCGAGTTGCGCAGCCACCAACAGGTCGTCGTCGTCGAATGGGCGCCGGTCGGGGTTGCGCAGGAACAACGCGGCACCGATCACTCGGCGTCGGCCGCGCAGCGGCGCGAGGATCGCGCGCCTTCCTGGTACGACGCAATGCTCAAAGCCCTTTTCGAGCAGCTCGGTCAGGGCCACCCAGGCTTCGGGCGCGTCGGAGAAGACCGGACGCACCCCACGCAGCACCTCGGCGAGCGCGCTGCCGGGCAGCACCTCGCACAGTTCGGTGCCGAGGCCGTCCAGCTCGAAGAGGTTCTCCGGCACTGGCAAAATGCCGTCCTCCAGATCCCGTTCCTGCTGCGGAATCCGGTCTGTGCGGCTCAGCCGGAGCACCAGCGGGCCGGTGGGCCGCTCGTCGCCTACGGGCAGCGGGTCGCGCAGATAGACGAGGATCGCGTCCGAGAAGGTCGGCACCGTCGCCCGGCACAGACCCATCACGATCTCGTCCAGATCGATGCCCCGGGCAATGCGTCGAGTCGCGGCACCTATGTAGCGCAAACGATCAGCCGACAGGCGCGATGAATCGACGGCGAAAGCGGCATCATGGCTGGTCATCTGGTTGTCCCGGGTTGTCCCGGACAACGCTGAGGACTCTGGATGTGCCTGAGACAGGGACTGTTCGGGGACCACGTGCTGGGCCTGGGCCGGCACCCCTTTGAGGGTGACACTGGCAGGAACCAAAGACGGGGATGCCCGATATCCCATGTCGTGGGCAGCTTGTTGAACGGCGTCGTGCTCCTCATCAAGCACAGCACGCGCCTTCTGCAAGGCAAGATCAACGTCGTCGAGAGCCGCGTCATCATCAGAGATCGCTTGCAAACCGGGCTGAGCAACCTGCACGGCCGGCTCTTGCGCGAGGTCGCGATCGTCATATCCCGCCCACTCCCGCAGCTCAGAGAGTTCTGCCTCCAAGATATGCATGCGGCGCGCGGCATGGTCGGCCACCTGCTGGGCGGTGTCTCTCTCCTGCTCGGCACGTGCCAGCTGCTGACGCAGGTCGATCTGCTGGCGCTGCGCGCGGGACAGGCGCAACTCCAGCGCTGTGTGCGTCTCTGGGTTCTTCGGCGGCAGCACCTGCAGGGCGTCAACCCGTCGTTTGAGTTGCACCGTCTTGGCCTGAGCCTGGCCCAGCATGGCGAACAGGAGCGTGGCAATCTGAAGCGCCTGGGCTCGACTGCGTTCGCTGGCCTCGTAGGCCCCCCGGACGACCTGGAGCTCCTGATACACCTCAATGGTGCGGTCCTTGGCCGCCAGCAGGTCACGAGCGAGGGCCAGCTCTTGCATGCCCGGCGCGACCGGCGTCGGACTGGCACGGGCCCTTTCCCATAAGTCTCTCGCCACCTGCAGACGCTGCTCGGAGCGGTCGACCGGTTCTTCGGGAAAACAGACGTCCGCCACCGCTTCAACCAGGTCCCATGTCAGCGCTTCACCAGACAACAGATCACGCAGTCTGCGCAGTTCCGGAACTGCTCCGGCCGTGAAGTGATCCGGCGTAAGACGCTGGTGGAGCTGCCTCACCGATATCTCGGCATCGTCCAGCCAGGACCGCACCTGCTCAACCAACTGGTTGATCTCAGCACACGAACCTCTGGGTGGTGCCCATGGCCGGCCTGGTCGTTTCCCCTTGCCGCTCACGCACCCTCCGGCTCAGTTGTTCATCGGACAACCCCCTGTTGTCACGGGAGAACATTCAACCGGCTCACCAGCAGGTTTTACTCAGAAACGTCGCAATCCCTCCCCCGTGAAACCCCATCAAGGCGGTGCTACTCGTGAACCACGGCTCCACGGCGTTCCTGCTCCTCGTCCTGGCGGTCGCCATCCTGTTCGCCGCGGTTGCCGCAGTGATCGCCTTCGGCCTCGCCCGTTGGGAGGGAGCCGCTATCCCAGCGGCCCTCTCGCGCAGCGGTGTCGCCTTTGCTGCAGCCCTGACCTTGTGTCTTGCCATCCTCGCCTTCCTTGCCCGATAGCCGTCAACGGGCCCTGCCGGCTCCTTTGGGCGAGGGTGATGGTTGCGCTGTGCGCCCATCGGCCACCGGGCAGGGCGTGAGGCGCGCACCCCGAACCGACCGTGGTTCGAAGGACCCGCTGAGCAAGCGATTCCAGAGCACATGTCGCCGGCCGTGTCGGCCCGAAGCAGCAGTGGGCTCCGTACGCCGACCTACGGAAATCAGCCGGTGGCGTCCCAAGCCGAGGCAGACAAATCCGGCATACGCGAAACGGCTGAAAAGTGCAGCGTCAGTTCATGGGCGGACGGAAAGGGATGTCCCGGTCAATGCGAAGGGAGGGCGCGTGGCACGACGGGACATCGAGAAGATCATCGGTGAGCTCGGCGAGGTCCGCCGGATGCTCGCTGATCCCCATACCGGGATCACAGCGCTGCACCAGGTGCAGGAGAGCCGCCACAGCAAGGTCCTGGAACACGTCACCTACAGCACCACCGGCGTACGGGAGGAAAACCGCGAACTGCGCCGCCGGCAAGAACGGATGCTCAGCGACCTCGGCCAGGTCCGCGCATCTGTCGACGACCTGCGCCGCGAGATCGCCCAGGCCTGGGCCCACACCCTGGGCCTGCCACACATCCCCGGCACGGTGCAACCGGCCGAGGAAGCCATCCAGGCCCGGCAGGCCCCAGCCCTCGAGACCGGGGCCGGCATCGACGACGAGCGGAAGGACGACACCCCCGTGCCTGACCAGCACGCCCCGGACGCCGCCGACAACACGCCGCCCACCGGAGCCGGACACGTCTTCCACGATCTTGCTGAGCCGACGGACCAGGTCACGGCGAACGGGCAGGCCGCGGAGCGAGTACCAGGTGACCTCGCCAGTGTTTCGCACGCTCCCGCCGTTCACGATGAAGTGGGAGACAGTGCAGGTGTCTTGCCGTCCGCGCCTCCTGCTCGAGAAGACGGCACCGAACCCACCGCGCCCGGCCCCGACCCGGCCGCAGCGCCGTCCTCAATACCTGTCGAACCCGCCGGCACGGCGAGCAGCGAGCCCACGGTCATCGGTGAGCAGCAGGCCGAGTACCGGCGCGGGCTGTTGGCAGCGGCCGCCGTCTCCTCCGCCCGGCTGATATGCCACAAGGACACCTGGGCGTTCCTGGTGGAAAAGTCCCTGACGCATGCTCATTTCCGACTGCCGGACACAATCAGCGACACCGACGACGGACAGATCGACACCCACCTCTCCGGCCGCTCCCTGCTCGCCGTGCTGGTCACCACCCAGCGGATCCTTGAGCAGCCCGCCGACGACGACCTCGCCGGCTGGGCTTTGGCCCACGCGAT
Source organism: Streptomyces sp. NPDC005303 (assembly GCF_040607335.1). Lineage (NCBI taxonomy): Bacteria > Bacillati > Actinomycetota > Actinomycetes > Kitasatosporales > Streptomycetaceae > Streptomyces > Streptomyces sp. NPDC005303. The sequence goes on from NZ_JBEXGM010000035.1 coordinate 16,421, forward strand.
CCACACCCGCACCCACCAGGCCGTCACCGCCGCCACCAGCACCGAGCGCTCCCACAACGGCGAGGTGACCACCATCGTCCTCGACGACCGCCCCCGACCGCCGACTGATTAACTCCCCGCTCCTTCTCCGCGCGCCTCACCGGTGGTCACCCCGGTGAGGCGCCCAGGCGGCTGAAGGCCCAGCGCAGCAGCTCCTGGTCGACGCGGGGGCGGCCGGTGCGGGCAAGTGCGGTGCGGGTGTGGGCGGTCAGTCTCGCCCAGGCGCGGAAGTTGCCGTGTGCGGCGCGGCTGTCGGCGAAGGTGATGTCGTCGGGGTCGGCGTCGGCCCAGACCGGGTGGAACAGCGGGATCGTCTCGAGGACCTCGCTGGGGGTGAGTCGGGTGACGTGCTGCCAGATGAAGATGCGGGAGGAGAGCATCGCCTCGCGGCGCAGTACGGTGTGGCAGCCCTCGCCGCCGACGAAGATGATGGCGAGCTGGGTGGAGGGTTCGTCCCACAGGTAGCGGAAGTACTCGAACGCCTCCCCGTTGAGCCACTGGGCCTCGTCCACGAGGAAGGTGCGGGGGTGTTCGGCCAGGGCGGTTTCAGCAGGCGGTCGAACTCGCTGGGGTGGCGTGGGGGCTGGCCGGGCAGATCGAGTGCGGTGAACAGTTCGTAGCGCACCGCGCGGGCGGTGGGCCGGGCCCGGAAGGTGATCCTGCGGACGTCCTCGTGCTCCAGCTCGCGCAGGCAGACATTGACCGCGAGGGTCTTGCCGAAGCCGGCGCCGCCGTGGAGGCACATCATGGCGCGGGCATCCACGGTGTCGGTGATGTTCTCCCGGGCGGTGAGCAGGGCGCGGGTGGTGACCACGGACGCATCCGGTAGGTCGACGTACTGGTAGGAGGGCGCGGTCACGAGGCGTCTCCGTCGTCGCGTGCGTCAGGAGCCGGCACCCGAGAGGGCGGACTGGCGGAGGCGGGCTCGGGCGGGGCCGGGGCGGGCCGGCCGGGTGTGGTCCGGGGGGTGAGGGAGGGCGGGGTGCGCCAGTCGGCCGGGGGTGCGGCGTGCGGGATGAGGTCCGGCAGGGCCAGCTTCGAGGCGTTGGTGTGCTCGACGGCAGCGAGTTCGTGCTCGGCCTGGGCGGAGGTGAGGGCTCCCAGCCTTTGGGCCGGTTTGGCGGTGGTGGCCGGGGCGAAGCGCTGCCGGCGCAGTGTCTCGGCGGCCTTGACCTCCGCGCGCAGGCGTCGGGCCCGCTGCGCGCGGGCCGCGCGCACCGCCGCCAGTTGTTCGGGGGTGGCCGCGTCCGCGAGGTGCGCGGGCCCGAGATACGCGCCGCGCGTGTCGCAGACGTCGATCTCGTGGTCGTGGTGCGGCATGTAGCGCACGGTGACGGTACGGCCGGCCTGGCCGGTCATCCAGGGCGCGATGTAGGTGCGCCCGCGCCACCGCACACCATGGCTGGACAGCTTCCGCGTCCGGCCGTCGTCCTCGAGGGGGAACGTCCACAGATCGGCGGCCGGAACATCCGTGACGGGGGTCGGGTCGGCCTGCCACGCCTCGAGCGGCGTACGGCCGGACAGTGCCCGGGGCCGGTGCTCGGTGTTCCACCAGACCGTCCAGGCCAGCACCTCGGCGGTGAAGTCCTCAAACGACAGGGCACCGGACGTCTCCGGCCTGGGCCCTGTGCCTTTGCGTCGCCGGCCGGTACGGAGCTGGGTGGGGGTGAGGGTGTAGCCGGGCAGGGCCGCGAACAGCATCCGGTCCACCGCGCGGTTGAGGTTTTCCACCGTGCCCTTGAGATGAGGGCTGTAGGCGGGCAGGTCCTTCACCGTCACGCCCATCGTGCCGAACGCCGCGGTGACGGTGGCCGACAGGAAGTCTTTTCCCCGGTCCACCCGCACCTGCTCCGGGGTCCCTCCCGCCGGCCCATACGGGTCTTCCCGCAGCACAGCGGCGCGCAGCGCGGCCAGCACCGAGGCACGGGACGGAGTACCGGGGGTGACGGCGGTGCCGGTGATGACTTTGGTGGCGGTGTCGACGAACCAGGTCACCCACGGGCGCACCAGGTCGCCGTCGGCATCCACCAGCAGCGGCGCCTGCACATGATCGGCCTCCCACACGTGATTGCGCCACGAGAGCGCCCGCTTGCTGAAGACGTCGTGCGCGCGGGCCGCGTCCGCTCCCGCGGCAAGACCGGCCCGCTCCCCCGCGGTGAGATCACGGCGCACCGCGCGCAGGAACGTCGACAGCGACGGCACCGGCTCCAGCAATGGCACCGCCGCCGGCGGCGCGCCCCCAGGAGGAGCCGCGGATCCAGGAGGTGTTGCCGGCCCGTCATGGCTGCTGTTCTCAGCCCGGGCCACCAACTGGCGGTGCACGGCGGAGGCGTTGCCGTGCCAGTACGCCAGCAGCACCCGGATCTCCCCCGTGATCTCGAACCGGCCACCGCCGCGCTCACCGGGGCGCAGCGCGGCCCGCGGCGAGCGGGAAGCCTCCGCCAGCCACCGCCACACCGTCCGCTCCGACACGCCCAGACACTCCCCGGCCAGGCGCACATGCTCCCGCGACAACCGCCGCTCGCCGCGCAGCGCCAGCAGCCGTCGCACCGCCGGCGCCCGCAACGCCCTCAACGACTCCTCGCCCAGCACGCCGGCTGGATCCCCCGGCGGCGCCAGCGGCTGCCCGTCCACCCCATGCCCCCTTCGTCCTCATCCGCGTGCGTGGGGCGCGTCTTTTTCCACCCCGGCCTCGTCACCTCGTCACCTCGTCACCTCGTCACCAGCAGGAACAGGCCCCGTCCACCAGCCCTCCGTGGAGCCGGAGTCACGGGTAGGGGCCCAGACGCGCGCAGGCCTCCTCAATGAGTTCCCGCTCCACCCGCCGCGCGGGGTCGCGCTCACGGGCCGCGTACACATGTGACGTGATCTTCGCCCAGGTACGGAAATTGCCGCGCGCCCGCTGCTCATCCACCCGCGCCATGTCCTCCGGGTCCGCCTGCGCCCACACCGGATGAAACAGGCTCAGCGTCTGTAGTAGTTGAGACGGCTCAAGCCGGCCGACCTGGTGCCAGGTCAGCACCCGCGAACGCAAAGCCGACGCCCGCGCCACCGCGCGTTCGCTTCCCGCCCCGCACAAAACCAGCGCCGCCGCACAGCCCGGCGCATCCCACAACTGCCGCAGATAATCCAGCAACGGCGGCGTCAGCCGCTGAGCGTCATCGACCACCAGCACCCCCGGCTGGGCCAGCGCCCCCGCCAGCGCCTGACCGGCCGGCCCAGCCCGATGCGTCAGCGCCCCCAACGGCAGCCCAAGCGCCTCACACAAGGAGGCCCGCAGCTGCGGCAGAGCGGGCGCCACCCCGGCCACCGCCCGCCACACCGGCACCCGGCCCGGCACAAGACGCACCGCCTGCTCCACCGCGACCGACTTGCCCAAGCCCGGATCCCCGAACACACAGCACATCCCACGGGCCGCGACCGTATGACCTACCGCCTCCACCACCCCGGCCACCTGCCGCGTCGACACCAGCCGCGCCCCCGGCACGTACAACCGAACCCCACCAGCCCGCCCCTCTGCCGCCACGGTACCCGGCCCGCTCTGCGCCGCAGACGTATCGCCGACCGGCTCCTCCACCAGCGGTCCGCCCGCCCCGTCGGTGAGCCCCAACTCCGCCAGCGCCCGGTCATAGGGACTCGGCTCCACCCCAGCACGGGCCCCTGCCGGACGCGCCACCTCCAGCACCCGGCCCGCCCCCAGATCCCGCTTGATCACCCGGTGCAACGTCGGAATCGACGGCACGCACCGCGCACCCCACCCCTCCAACACCCCCTGCTCCTGAGCCTGGAGCATCCTGCGCCGCAACTCCGCAACGTTCCCACCCGCCTGAGCGAGGACCTCCCACAAGGCGTCACTCAGCGAAAACCCGTCCTGCCGCGGCCGCGCCTCGACCTGACCCCGGCGCCCCTTCGCCAGCCACCGCCACACCGTCCGCTCCGACACCCCCGCCAACTCCGCCGCGATCCGCACATGCAGCGTCGACAGCACCCCCTGCCCCTCCACCGCAAGAAGCCGCCGCACCACCACACCCCGCGCCAACGACACACCCACCCCCGGCACACCACCACCAGCGACCGGACCCGCCCCAGCCTCACCCGCCGAAACCCCCTGCGTCATACCCGCCAGCCCACCCGACCCCGACAAGCACTCACACAGGAACCGCGAAACCCATGACAGCCACAACCCGACCTGCTAACCACCCCACAACAGCCACCTGGTCACCCCACGACAGCAACCAACACCCCGTCCAAGACCGCCACCAGGCCACCATCCCGCAATCCCACTGACGCCCACCCACTGCACCCCCACCGCCCACTCACATCAGGCCGTATCCGGTGAGGGCACGGGAGCGCGTGCGGTCAGGCAGCGAAGCCCACCACTCGTAGATACCTCGCAAGCCCGTACTGATCCCAGGTCGGGCAGGATGCCGTCGGCCGGGCCCCGTCCAGGCCCGCCTCGCACCCGCCGACCACAACCGGCACCGGCAACGCCAGACCACGCTGAACGCCCCGACACCGCCCCAGCACATCGCCCGACAACTCCCCTACCTACAAGCGCGCCAACCACCTAGCGCAAAAACCGCTGCCCCACCCAGCACAGTGCGCAGTACCAAACACCCAGCTCAGCCCACGCAACCACCAGCGCCGCACACCCGGCTTCGCGTAGACCGCCCCCACGAAACGAACACACCGCTCAATAAAGCTGAGCAACAGCAGGCCACAACCAAGATCATTAAGCAAGGCCGACAGCTACGCCACAGCATCCCGGAGGCCCTTCTCTCCGTCTTCCCCGTCACCACCAAGGACGGCGCCTACGAGATCGTCCAGGGTTTGGACATCAACGAGTTCTCCCGCGCCCGCATCGACGCCTCCGTCAAGGAGCTGGAGGAGGAGCGCGAGGCGGTCCGCGCCCTCGGCCTCATCTGACCTCCGGTCTCGTCCGACGTTCCGCCGGGATCCCCGGCCGCCGAAGCAGTGGCCGAGGTTTCCCGCGTTCGCGGGTCAGGGCGTGACGACCAGTTCCGCCAGATCCAGGAAGGCGTTGGTCGTCGCCACCCGCAGCTGGTCCACCTCCCAGCCGGGCGTGCGCAGCGCGCTGTCGAAGGGGACGTTCACGATCCGGTCCGGCCGAATGCCCAGTCGGGGGGTGAAGTTGTCGCGCGGTCGCGAAGGGTACGAGCCGTCGATCTGACCAGCCACCAGGATCGCCGTGTCGGCCAGTTCTCGACGTCCCTCTTCCCGCATTCCGTCGAGCAGACGCAGCGCCGCGTCGAGGAACCAATCGGTGGTGCCGCAGCACAGGATCAACTGATCCGTGTGGTCCAGCACCACGTCGGCTGACCGGTCCAGACGCTGGGGCGACCAGTCGGTCAGCACCAACGGGTAGTACGGCGCCGTGTGTTCCAGCACGCGCGCGTACTCCTGTGCGTGCAGGGGGTTCGGGCCGTAGCGGCCCGCGCGGTGGGCGACCACCTCAAGACCAGACGGGAGCTTCGTAGCGAGGGCGCTCACCGAGGCGTACGACGGGTCCGGTGGCAGGTCGGCGAGATCCCGCACGGTGGCCGGGTTGCGGTCGGTGAGTAACTCGTCAAGCGCCCCCTCCGAGGCAGCCCCATCGAGGGCCAGCACCGGTTCGCCGCGCACCGCGGCTAGCAGGGAGCCCAGCGCGACCGTAGTCGTGGCCCGCCCGCTGTAGTGGTAGGCGCCGACCAAGGTCAGCCGTCTGCTGTACGTCAGCGGGACGCGTAGCCGCTCCAGCCGGGCCTCGCCCTCCCGGCGGCCCGCGCCGAAACGGGGCAGCCGCAGCGAAGGTGGTTCCGGGGAAAGTGGTCCGGAGCGTCGGGGCGGGGTGAGGCGAACCCGGGCCGCCGCGCGCACACCGCCGTCGACGCCTGCGCCGCTCCGTGGGCCGCTCATCCGGTTCTGGGCAATGTACCGGGCCAGCAGGTCGGCGACCTCGCTCGCCGTCGGCCGCAGTCCGGGATCGTCGTCGAGACAGCGCAGCACCAGCTTCCGCAGCGGCTCCCAGGTGGTGCCTTGCCACAGGTGCATGCCCTCGGCAAGGCCCGCCAGGCGCAACCCCGCCTTGGTGCTGACGAGCTGGAGCAGCCCGCCCAGCGAACGGACGTTGTCCGCGGCCGTCGGGACCGGTCCGGGGCCCAGGTGACGTCCGTCGACGACACAGTCCGAGAGGCCGCCGAGGATGACGGTGCGGCGCAGCACGTACACGTCGTCGGCGTTGAGGTCCGCGAGGATCAGTCCCGATGCGTGGCACAGGGCGAGCGCGCTGGCCAGATGGTAAGCGACGAGGAGCCCGCGGAGCGTGTCGAAGGGCGCGGCCCCGGTCGGGATCGCCTCGTTGACGAAGTCGACGAGCTGTGGAGGTCGTGCGCGCGGTGCCTCGGTGCCCGCGATCGGCGCCATCGCCAGCCAGGGCGGCGAGTCGTCGAACCCGGTGGCGAGCAGCGCGGGCACGTACGGTCCCTGGAGCCGGGCCAGCGCCTCTGCCTCCACTTCCAGCAACCGGACGTTGGCTGCGGGCAGATCCGGCCGCGGCACCCGCAGCACGGCCTCCGCGCCGTCCGCGGTGACCCCGCGGTAGACCACCGTACGGCGGCCTCGGCGACGCCCGAGCAGAGCGTACGGACCGAGCCGGACGGGGTCCTGGGCGGTCAGCGGCACCCAGTCGTCCGCGGTCCCGGCGTCCACCGGCTCCGGCCGGGGCCCGGGCAGCGGGGAGACGCGGTCGAAGGACACCCCGAACCGGGTGAGCAGCCGTCGCTCGATGCTAGTGAATGGCTGGTGCGAGGCGGGCAGTTGTGCGGAGCCGTCCGGATGGGCCAGCCAGGCGGGGAAGTCGGGGGAGTTCCCGGCGAGTTCCTCAAGGCGGTGTCCGATCAGTCGCCCGGTGCGCAGGAGTTCGGCCTGCGGCACCGCGTCCAAGAGCACTGCCTTGGCCTCCTCCGAGAAGTCGAACACCCGGTGCTTGGCCGGCAGCGGGCCCGGTACGGGTGCCGGATGCGGCCGTACCAGACCGCCGAGGAAGACCTCTGCCAGATGCGAGGGCCGTGCCGCCAGCACCTCGCCCTGCACGAGCCGCATCACCGGCACCGAGAGCGGGGACACGGCAGCGAGATGGGCGGCGAGCCGGTAGGCCTCGGGAGTGGCCGCGTCGCGGAAGTGCTGAGTGCTGTCCGGATCGATTGAGGCGGCGACGGCGCCAGCCCGGCCGGGGCGGGTGAGCAGCGGCAGCTCCGCGGAGGTACCGGGCGAGGCGAGCAGGTGCGCCCAGGTGCGCAGTGACGCGGCCGTCGGCTCCAGTACCGCCACGGGTACGCCGTCGAACTCGCCCAGCCCCGCCGGGAGTACGGGGTCGGAAATCTCCCAGGAGGTGTTGGCGCCGCCGATTCGCCGGGTGGTGACCTGCCAGTGCTGGGCGGCGATGCCCGACGCCTCCCACATCTCCGGCGGCAGGGTGTGCAGCACCGCGACCGGTCCGTGCGCCGCCCGTTCGGTCAGCAGCTCGTGCATCACGCCCGCCCGCCAGGCGGGGCCCATGCCGTCGCTGACGACAAGGATGAGTGTGCGGCCGGAGGAGTCGTTGACGGTGCTGAGCGGCAGCTCGGGGCTGTCGGGCCGGAACGGTCCCGCGTGCAGCCGTGGCCGGCGTCCCGCGCGGGTGTCGAGGCCGAGCACCCTGGTCGTGACGAAGGCGCCCAACCGCTCCAGCAGGACCCGCAGTTCGGCCCCGAGCCGGTGCCACAGCAGCATGGACAGACCGTCGTCGACGAGCAGCACTAGATGCAGCCAGCGCTCCCGTGCCGGGCGCAGCACCATGTCGGGCAGCCCGGCCTCGGCGAACCGGGCGGCGGTGCGCTCCTCGTCGATCTCCAGACGGTGCCGGCTGTCCAGACGGCGCCGGAGAGGCCGCAACGCCCGACTGACGGCAAGTTCGTCGGCGAGGGCCTTGCTCTCGGGCACCCTGACGGACATGGCCCGGCGGGGTGCCGCGCCGGGCCACCCGGAGACCGGCTGCGGCGCCGGAGTCTGGCGGGCCGCCGCGTACAAGGTCGGCGGGATGAGGTCGGGCAGCCCCGGGTCGTCGGGATCGGGCGGCGGTGGCTCGGGAGCAGCCGGGTCCGGCGGGACGGCTGACGGCGGGGCGGGGTGCGGCCGCTCAGCGGACGGTTCCAGGTGCAGCGGCGCGTCCTCACCCACGGGCAGCCGGCGCGCCAGCCACAACACGTCGAGGACCTCATCGGCGTCCAGGTCGTGCCCGCAGGCGGCGAGCACCCGAAGCATCTCGCCGAACCGCTCGCGGCCCCCGCCCGCCATTGTTACATCGCCCCGGTGAGCCGGTGCAGTACGGCGTCGAGCAGCCCCTCCGCGTTCAGGTCGACCCCGCCAGTGCGCAGGAACACCGCGTTGAGCAGCTGGTCGGTGGCGAGTTCGCCCGGGGCGCGGTGGCGCAGGAATGCCTCGATCAGATCGTCGGCCGCCCGCAGCGCGTCCACGCCCAGGTGCGCCTCGACGATGGCCCGCAGCCGCCGCTCGTCCGGAACCGGCAGCTGGAGCCGGATGCACCGGCGCAGGAATGCGGGCGGGAAGTCCCGCTCGCCGTTGCTGGTGATGACGACGACGGGGAACTCCGCGCACTGCACGAGCCCTTGATGCACTCGAACCGTGCCCCCGTGGTCGTAGGTCTGCACCTCGACGTCGGCCATGTCCTCCGGGAGCCGGGTCAACTCCGGAATGTCGAAGACGCCTTCCTCGAAGACTGTGAGCAGGTCGTTGGGGAGATCGACGTCACCCTTGTCCATCTCGTCCACGAGAAGACAGCGCGGGGTGGCCGACGGGACCAGGGCGGTACCGAGCGGGCCGAGCCGGACGAACGAGCCGATGGACGGCTCGCGTTCACCGCTATCCCGGCTGAGTGTCGTCTCGCGCAGCCGGCCGATCGCATCGTACTGGTAGAGCGCGTCCTTGACGGTGGAGCGGCTGTTGACCGACCAGCGCAGCAGTTCGCCCAAGCGCAGCTCGTGCGCGACCGCCCGGGCCAGCGACGACTTGCCGGTGCCGGCCGGCCCGGTGACCAGCAGGGGACGGCGCAAATGCAGTGCGGCGTTGACGACGTCCGCGTGCTGCCGCTCAATGAGGTACGGCAGTTCGGAACGCATCGTCCGCACCGGGGTGAAGCGGCGCCACGGTGGGGCAGACGGGAGGGCCACGGCCCTCGGGACGCCGTCACCGCGGAAGAGACGCCAGTCCGCCTCGGGAGCCGAAGTCATGCGCCCTCCTGTGGTTCGGTCAGCTGTAGTCGGGGCGTGGTCCGGTCGGCGTCGGCCCAGGCCAGCACAGGCCGGCCGGGGAACTCGGGCGGACTGGCCAGTGAGCCCGCACGGTATCCGCGTATTCCCTCGGGCAGTTCACGGGTGGCGACGTCCGCCATGTGCTTGACGGCGTGGGACCTTCCGTCTGGTCCGCGGTCCCACACCACCACCGGAATGCCCAGGACGAGGCAAGTCTGCACGATGCTGTCCCGCGGCGAACCGGGCGGTACGTCCACGGAGACGCGTACGGTGTCGAGTTGGTTGACAAGCTTCGGGTAGAGCGTGTCCGGGTCCATGGACTCGTCGACGACGAAAGTCTTCCCCGAGTCGAGCCGGCTCCACCTGGTGCGCCAGTGGGGCAGGAACCGCCCGTGCCGGCGCAGGAGTTCGGGGCAGTGCACGACGAGAGGGAACTCCACGCCGAGCACGCCGGGCACGAGTTCGCCCGGAACCCGTGCCTCCCATTCATCGACGGGCAGGTTCAGGCTCTTTCGGTCCACGAGCACCTCGACGAGGGGCGGCCGAGCGTCCACGGCGTCGGGCGTCAGCGAGGTGACCACCCGCAGGACCTCCCGGGCCGCCTCGGAGGCCGAGTAGGACCCCACGCTCTTGACCGACACCCGCCGGGGCCCGGAGCCTTCGTCGCACCAGATGCCCAGCCGGTGCCGGTCGCGCTCCGCCCGGGTCACCTCTACCAGGACCCGCGCGCGCCGGGACCCGTCCCGTACCGAGCGGGCCCACACCTGTGCGTCCCAGCGCCGCTCAGCCAGCGCAGCCCGCGGGACGCCGAGCCGCGCCACGACTCTGTTCGCCCACAGGCGCAGTTCCGACTGACGCGGCTCCACGCAGAGCGCGGCGACGTACTCCATAACCCGCAGCAGCGCCGGGACCCTGGCCTCCCCGTCGGCGGAGCGACCGTCACCCGGCAGTGCCTCCAACTGGTCGAGCAGCGCGTCCAGATCTGTGCCGTCCGGGAAAACGGCGAGGTGCGGCAGCGCGGCCCGCACTGTCTCGGGCAGCCGGGCGAGCACACCGGGGTCCAGGATCTGAAGCCGGTCGCGGAGTTCGAGGTACTCCTGCGGGGTCAGCAGCCGGGCGGCGCGGACCAGACCGGCGACGGCTAGGACGCGCCGGGAGGCCCCGCCGGGCTCGCGGCGCAGCACCGCCGTGAGGGCGGCAATGGCACGCGGGTGCGAGAGCAGGAACATAGCGAACTCCTCGGGCGTGGGTGGAGTGACGTCGCTGCTGTAGCCGACACCGCACGCCCGGGCCAGCCGGCGACCGAAGTCGACGCGCCCGTTCCCCGAGGGCAGGAGGTCCGCGACAAGGTCCGCGAGCACCCCGAATGCGGGGTCTTCGGGATCGACGGGCTCGGGCGACAGGGCGTCCAGGACGCCCAGCGGCCGCAGTTCCGCCTCGACGCGCTGCCAGGGGATGGCCCAGCCGCGCCGGTTCATCTGCTGGGGGTGGTATGGGAGCGGGGCACCGGAGTCGGGGTCTTGGCCGGGCAGCAGGAAGGCGGCGGCCACCAGTCCGACCACGGCCCGGTGGTGCGGGGACCACAAGGGGCTGCCGCTGTAACCGGGGCCCACCGCCATACCGGTCGGCGCTCCGTCGATGTAGCCGATGGGGCCGGCGAGCAGGGTGACGGTGAGGTCGGCGAAGGTCGCCTCCTTCCCGCTCCCGTGCCATGCCTGCACCTTTTGTTGCTGCGACATCGTGGTCCTGCGCGGCGGTGCTGGCAGTTCACCGGTTGCCGCCTGGAGCCGCAGCACCGCTAGGTCGCCGAGCCAGGTCGTGTCTCCCTCCAGTACTCTCCCGCCATATTCGGAACGCGGTGGGATCCAGTGCTCGACGTGCGCGAAGTACTGACGGGAGCCGAGCTTCCCGTGCAGTTGGACGAGAAGGGGCCGCCGCTCCGGATCACGGGGGTCGAGCAGGGGCCGGCCCAGCGCGTCGTTGACGACGTGGGCGCAAGTGAGCACGGTGTCCAGGCCCACGACCAGGCCCGCTCCTGCGGTCAGGCCGTCGTTCGTCCGCCGTACGGTGACCACATGGTGGGAGGGGTCGTCGTCGGGGACCGTCTCGGCTAGGAGGAACCAGCCCATTGGTCACTCCGCGCCCGGTGCCGCCGTGCCTCCGTCGGCCGGTGGCGGCTGCCAGGTCGCGGTCACGGTGAGATGCGCCTGCCCGTTGCCGCTCACGATCCCGAACTTCAGGTCGTGCCCCACCTGCACTCCGAACGTCACGCTCATCTCGCTGGGCGGCTCCGGCACGGCGTTGACGGTGCTGTGCACCTCCTGGAGCAGCACGCCGAGCGGTGCCAGGGCACTGCGCAGGGCACCGGTCGCGAAGTCGGCGACGCCCCGCCGTCCGGCGGCCACGGGCGTCGACGTCCCCATCCCCGCAGGGAGATCCTCGTCCCGTCCCGCGGCGCCACTGGGCGGGACGGGAGAGAGCAGGAATCTGACGGGCGTACCGTCGTCGAACTCTGACTGCAGTGCGGTGGCCACGATCACATTGTGGACCAATTCGCTTTTTCAGACAGCCAGTTCACAGTTACGGACCAGCCCCTGCTCTCCCGGCGCCCATTACAGCTTCGCTAACGCCGACCCGCGCTCCCATCGGCGATCCCGCCCGGTGCGGGGCGAGCTGCTGCACGGGGCTTTCACTAACTGAGAGCCCCTGTCATTACCCCTCACAGTAGTAACCCCCAAACGCCATCCCCTTCCGGTAGCGCGAAGTCGCAGGTCAGAGAGGTTCGCCGCTGGATACCCGGCTGCAGGCCGCCCCAGGGCCCCCTCGTTTCTGCAGCCGGTAGCGCCGCTTCACCCCGCCGGGCACCGCGGCTTGCAGGTGTGCCTCGAATGCGGGGTCGGTCTGCATGCGGGCGACCTTCGAACTCGTCCTTGTTGGCGGTAAACTAGTGCAGCCCGCGCGCGGGCACTGCACCCCGGGGTGGGCTCGCGGCCGCCGCCGACTGCAACGTGCGCTTCTACAAGCCCCATCCTCGATGACAGCCTCCGCACCGCGCGGGCGGTGGGACGGGCCCGGACGGTGATCCTGCGGACGTCCTCGTCCTCGAGGTCGCGCAGGCAGACATTGGGTCTTGCCGAAGCCGGTGCCGCCGTGGAGGCACCTGACGCCCACCCGCTGCCACCCCACCGCCCACTCACACGACGTCGCCACCTCACCGTGCGCCCGGCGGCATCGTCGGCGGCCACCGGCCCAGCAGGCATCCCGCCCGAACGGCCCGGCGTACGGCGGACATAGAAGAACCGAGCCGGTGCCGGCCGACTCGGTTCCTGTCTTAACTACGGGTCGTTTTAGGGGCTGATGAAGGGTCCAATGAGTTCTCCGAGGCTCCATCCGAGCAGAGCCGCAGGGAACCATTGAACTCGCCCGTCTGCGGAGGCGAACCGCCTGATCACATCGGAGAGGACGAACGTGAAGATGGCCGCAACTCCTATCTGCATGAGGGCGTGTTGGAGGCTCCCAAATTCTGGGCTGGTCGAATTGATCAGCGCAGAGCAGAGGGGAACATACAGGGAATGGATGAGCTGTCCGGCAATCACCATGAAGCAGAGCAGGAACACCATTGGTATCTCCTTGTAGGTGGCCTCGCGGGTCGCTCACTCCGGCAAGAATCGACACGATCCGCGAGGGGGTATTGGGTTTGCCGACAAGGTTGCCTTATGGACGTCGGGAATGTCGAGAGGAGGTCACAGCGGAAAAAACCCCAGAAAGGTATTGACAAAGCCCCCGTTTCGGCCCTTGACTGACTCACTGGGCTTTAGTGCAAACAAGCTAGAGCCGACACCAATGGATCCTGCGATTGAACTGGCAGTTTTCCTTGTCTGGTGGTTCGCCGTCCTCTTCACTCCGGCAAGAATGACGGGGGGCGGCGAACGGACTCTTTGGCATCACGCAGCCACGCACAGTTTCATAGCACGAGTTGTTGATGTTCTTCAGCCTCCGCGCGCTGCCAGCGAATCGGAGGCTTTCCAATTTCCCCTCACGGGTCACGGACGTGCCGCGAGCCGCGTGCACGCGAGAGAGTCGACACACGCCCTTGCATTCTCCGCATCCGACGGCACGTCCAGCCGCACAGCGGGCACGGTTCTGCACCCTCGTTCTCGGAGAGTCCGAGCGTGCAGAACCGCCACACTTCGTGCGTGGCCAGAAAGGCCGCACCTCATGCATGACGCATGACCCAGGTTTCGTCCGTGACGATATCCGCGCGACTCACCGACGCTTGCGCCGCTTCTTCTTGCTGCCCTGCGGACGTGGCGGCCGCGGTGCTGGCACCAGTCCGGCGACGCGTTGCTCAATGTGCTCCTGGCGCTCGCGCACCACGGCGGCCGTCGCCTCCAGGTAGCGCATGAGGACCTCGTGGAACCCGGCGAGGCGTCCGGCCCGCACGGCGTTCTGTAGCTGCGCGAGGGCGTGCTGCCACTCGTAGATGTCCTCCGGCAGCCGGAGCTTCGCGGGGCCGCGGCGCACCGTCGTGCGCGTCACCGTCTCAGCCCGCTCGATGACTTCGCGCACCAGACGTCGGTGACCGCATGGATCTCCGCTTGGGCGCGGTTGACGATCTCGTCGACGTCGTCGGCGATCGCGTATCCCATCTGTGTGATGGGGGTGCCGGACTCCACCACGCGGCGCAGCGTTCGTAGGTGGTCGCGGTCTTCGGCGTCACCATCGCGGTCTTCGGGATGGGCCGTAGGTGAGCGGCCTGGTTCATAGGTGGCCGCCACCGTGCTGTGCAGCCGACTTGCCCCGCTCGTCGCCGAGGTGGCTTTGTCCACCAGAACGGGAGTCGTTTGTCGATGAGCGCGGGAGGCGCCCCGAAGGCGGCCGAGTCGATGTTCACGAGTTCGGGAGGCACCGCCGAGAATGATCTTGCTAGGGTCCACCGATGGGCGTTCAACGCGTGGGAGGTGGTCAAGCGATGACCCCCGATGAGCAGGAACTGATCATGGGTCTGGCGGTCGGACTGGGTGAGGGTCCGACGCGCACGCTCGACGAGGTGCTCGCCCACTTCGGCGAGTCCGACGGCGAGGCCCTGGCGCTGAGGCTGCTCCGGGACGCCATGGAGCGCCAGGACGCCGACGACGTCGAGATGGCGCTGATCCTCCATGCCGCTGCCGGCGCCTCCATCGAGGAGTTCCTGGAGCCGTTGACCGAGCTGTTCCCCGCCGAATGGCACAGGGACCATGAGGACATCGTGCGCTCGCTGGGCAGGCTCCGCTCGCCCAGGACAGTGCCGACATTGGCCCTGGCAACCCACTGGGTCCCCGAGCACCTGCACTGGGACGAGAACCGGGCACTCGCAGTGAAGGCGGTCTGGGCCCTCGGTGCCATTCCCGGCCCGGAGGCCCGGGATGCCCTCGAAGGTTTGCGCGACGATGGGAATGAGATCATCCGCGAGAACGCGCTGAATCAGCTCGCACGCCGCGGCGAACTCTGACCGCGGAGTCGTAGCCGCTTCCCCGGAACGCCCGGTCGCGTTTCCTCGGCCAGGCGTTCCGCCCAAGATCAATCTCGCCAGGGATTCCTGTACCTCGGCCACTCAAGGTAGGTCACACAACCCACCCGCCGGGCCGTGAGTGACTCCCAAACTCGGTTCTGGCACAGATCTTGGGGATCCGTCGCGAAGCGTGACATCGCTGTTCGATTGCGCGGGATCAGCTCGTACGAGACGGCGTACGCCTTGTCGCCTGACCGACGAGGCGGATCTGGACGCATGGGCGACCGTGACGGGACTGGCCGGGGAAGTGGCTGTCGCGGCTCCCGGGATCCTCGCGGAACTGCACGGGCTGCTGGTCCGGCGCTGGCCACTGGCACCGTCGCCTCAAAAGTGGGGCGGCGGCGATCCGGTGGCGCACTACCGGTACGGGCTGCAGCGTCTTGGTGAGCGGTTCGCCGAACTCGCCCAGAACGTAGGCCTCGACACCGTGCCCAGCCCGGTGAGTGTGATGTTGGATGTGGCCTGGCTGATGGAGCCGGTCCTGTCAGCCGAAGGCTTCGACCGGCGCGATGGGATCCTGCGGGGCATCGCACGGTGGTGCTCAGCCCCGGCCCATACGCTGCCGCGGGAGTTTGATGCCCTGTTGGAGCGGCGTCGCGAAGTCCTGCGGGTTATCGCCCAATGGGCACGGGACCGCCGGGTGTACGCGCCGCAGGGACTGGATCCTAAGGATGCCGCAGTCCGCGGGCCTCTCAGCCTCATTCGTGTGCTGATGGCCGCGGTGCAGCCACTGCTGCACCTGACCGTGGAGAGCACGGGCGGCAGCCCGGAATCAGCAAGCACGATCACCTTGCAGGCCACAGTCCTGCCGGACCGGCCGCAGACCCTTGAGTTGCTGCGCGAAGCGCTCGCCCTGCTCGTTCCGCTCCTGGACGACCCCTCGCTGCGCAGCGGCGAGGGCTTGACCATCCTGCACACACTCGCGGCCCTGCCGGGCAGTCTGCGCAGCGAGAGTGCCCGGCCGTTGTTGTCGGGCACTGCCATGCCAGCGCATGCGGGCACGATCCTGGATACCGCCGCGGCGGAGTTCACCGCGCAGATCGCGGGCCGGTGGAGTTCGCTGCCGTTGCCGGTCAGACGCAGTGCCGCGCAAGCAGTGCTCGGGCCCGATCCACGGCCCTACACCCTCAGCGGTGCCGCGGCGACCGGAGACGAAGTGGCCGTCGTGGCACTGGCGGATACGGCCCTGACCCGTCTTGCGGTGGTACAGCCGCTGCACGACAGGACGCCTTGGAGCGAGGCACTGGAAGCACAGCAGCACGCCTCCGCCCAGCAGTTGGGCAGCGAGATGGGCCTGGTGGAGGCGCTTGAACTGCTGGACGAAACGGCGCCAAACGTCATCGGAGTCGCGGTCGGTGCGCTTCCGGCTTTCGCGCAGGCGGCCGGAGCCGGCACGGATGATCCGCGGCCGGCACTCGAGAGGATCGCCCGCGGCCCGCTTGCCGGTGAGGGCGCGTTGCTGGCCGGTCTCACGCAGTCCCATCCGGACGTGGTCTGGCCCTGGTTGGAGGAGCGCGTCAGCGATCCTCGCCTGGCCGCCGCGGCGCTTGCTTGCGTCGATGCCTATCCGGAGCGCGAGTCGCGTCTGCTGCCCCTGCTTCTGGAATCCGCTTCCTCAGGATCGGCGGCGGGTGACGAGGTGGCGGCCCGGCTGACGTGGATCTTGGTCTGGCACCTGGTGCCGTGCAGGCAGCCGCTCGCACAGCGCCTGAAGGTTCTTGCCTCCCTGGCATCGCGGTGTCCAGCCGCGGCTCTTCCCAACACCCTTCAGGTCATCGGCTTCCTACTCAAGGAGGCAGGCAAAGACGGGGTTCCCGTCGAGAGTGAGGTGGCTCGCCAGTTCGCCGACGCTCTGCGCCGCCGGTTTAGCGACGCCGACCGGATCTCCCAGACACTGCACTTCGATGAGGACACGGCCTACGGCGCCGCAGCGATCGCTTCCTTCCTCCCCGAGGAGTTCGCCGCGGTCCTCGTTGAACAGCTGCTGGCCACCGATGGCCGATATGACCTCCCCAGCGCCTGGGCACATTCGCTTGCGAGGCTCACACCGCCCGCGCGTGAACAGGTCGTAGGCGCCTTCCTCGGGCAGATGGACCGAGCTCGCTTCGACACCGAGGCCAGTGAGCGCACGGGGCTGGCAGCCGCGCGGCTGCTGTCGGCGCTCGGTCGTGGCACGGAGGAGTGGGCAGGGCGCGTGCGGCAGTGGGTGTCAGGATCACCGGCGCAGCGTCAGCAGGCCGCTGCCGCCATCCAACACGCGTGGCAGACCCCGCTGTGGGCAGAAACCGTCTCGAGCCTGCTCGCCGCAAACCTCGACCCTGCCAGCCGGGACGCAATCCTGGCAGGCATCGTTCTACCCGGCCTGGACACCGAGCTCCCCGATGACCCACAGCCCCGCCGCACGGCCCTGGCCCCGCTGGTGACCGATACGAACGCGGCCGTGCGGGCCTTCGCCTTGGATGCCCTGCGCCGCCTCGACGCCATTGAGGAAGAGGACAACAAACAAGAAGCTGACTTCAGACGCGGCTATCGCCGTTGACGAGCTGCCAGGAACAGGCCTCCAGCGTGCCCCTTCGACCGTCGGCGAAGTCCTGTACTCCGCCGTCCAGCCGGATGCCGGGGTGACTCATCAACGCTTACGGATCCGCGGTGCGCGAGGCGGGACCCGGCGGGCTACCGGTTCCCGCTGGCCGGACCATGCCAACCACAGCTGGGCGGGCACCGGATGCGCCATGTCCCCCGCCATCATGAACGGCCGGGCCTCACCACAGGCGAGCTCCC
Organism: Streptomyces sp. NPDC005303; assembly: GCF_040607335.1. Taxonomy (NCBI): domain Bacteria; kingdom Bacillati; phylum Actinomycetota; class Actinomycetes; order Kitasatosporales; family Streptomycetaceae; genus Streptomyces; species Streptomyces sp. NPDC005303. Next base: position 34,100 of record NZ_JBEXGM010000035.1, read on the forward strand.
AACCCACCGGCCGCTCGGTCCCTGGTGGCCAATCACGCTCGCCGACCGTCACCGCGACGGCAGGCGCGGACCCTGTATTACGCAGCGCCCATGTGTCCCCGCTGACGTACTCGACACGAACATCCGGACGAGGTTGCTCGGCCTCGAGCCTCGCTCGACGTTCCTCCTCTGCCGCTCGCCGCTGATCAGCCAGCGTGGCCTCAGCAGCATCTGCAGAACGGACCGCTGCATCAGCCGATTTGGCTGATGCATCCGCTGACCGCCGCCCGTCCTGGCGAGCCTTGATGCTCACGACGAAAGCACCAGCCGACAGCACCAACACCGCCCAGGCCGGCGCATCTCCCCATTCCATGCCGGGACCTACTCCGGGCAGCCCCAACCCAGCCAAACGGACCCGAGGGGTTGCGTCCAGGGAAATGGTGTACGGGTTCGACCTGATCCGGGGGTGTTGCTCCGGCGTTGGGATGAGGCCCGCATAGATGACGGCCACCGGCTGATCTTCGAAGTGTCGAAGCCCGAAGGAGATCAGCACGATGACCGCACCCGACAGTCTGCCCCTGCACGCCCTCGCTGAGAACAACCTCGCCGCGGCTAGGGTCCGTCTTCAAAGATCACTAGATGGTGGATCATGGTGTGGTGATACATCGCCATGAACTCACCGACCACGAGTGGGAGTTACTCGCTCCACTCCTACCGCGGGCCGCGACGGGTCGGCCGCGTGTATCGGACCTGCAGGTCCTCAACGGGATGGTCTACAAGATCCGGACCGGGATCTCCTGGCGTGACCTGCCGGAACGCTACGGGCCGTGGCAGACCGTCTACACCCGCTTCCGTCGTTATGCCCTGGACGGCGTGTTCACGCGAGCCCTTCAGCATGTCCAGGCTCAGGCGGACGCTGCCGGCGACATCGACTGGCTCGTCCAGATCGACTCGACCATCGTCCGCGCCCACCAGCATGCCGCCGGCACGGGCCGAAAGGGGGGAAGCACCGTCAGGACGAACCGGACGATCACGCCCTCGGCCGATCCCGAGGAGGCCTAACCACAAAGATCCACCTGCAGCCGGAGCGGTCGATGCAGCGTCGATCGTCCGGCTCACCGCGTCACGGACGGTGGGAACGACGCGCTCCTCCAGCCCGGTCCCCGCGTCGTCGACCCGGTATGCCGATCCCGCAGCGTCCAGGATCCGGGCCAGCCGTCCTTCAAAGTCTCCTCCCAGCCCCAGTACCTCACCATCTTCGGGCTGCTCCCATCCGAGGATGACGTCCACGACGTCGAGCAGATCCATGCCGTCTGCGCTGACCAACGCGTCGGCGGCGGTCTGGCCAGGAAGCGGCACCATTCGCAGCCGCAGGCAAGCCTCCACCGCGTTCTCGTCGTCCCGCGAAAAGTGCGATGCCACCCACTCTTGCAGCGCTCCGACAAGGTGGCGGGGGACACCGTCGTAGGGGGCGTAGTCGTAAGGCTCGTTGTGGCCTATCCGAACGGAGAAAGGCGGCCGTGCCATGGTCATGCTCCGTGAGCGTACTGGCCAGCCAAGGCAACAGAGGACAGATTTTCCGGCCTCCAGCACCCCTGAGCGTGGAGCAGCGCTGCCTCGGACACTGACACCATGCCGCAAGCACGTGACCACCCCTGACCTCTGACACCGCCACTCACGTTGGCCCTCAGGTACTGGTCGTCCTGCCGAAGAGGGCTTTGAACAGTCCTGGAGACTGCTGAACGAGGTCGATGCAGCAGTCGGGGCAGTGTCGGTCGTCCTCGGGCGGGGCGTCCTCGTAGCGGATGCCGGGCGTGCCGGTGACGGGCTGGCCGCAGCGCTTGCAGGGAGCGGGCGGCGGTGACGGCGGGGCTGCCGGGGGTAGGGTTCGCAGCTCGCGCTGCAGGTCGGCTTCTTGTTGGAGGCGTTCCTGTTCGAGCTGCTGATCGCGTTCGCGGCGGTGTTCTTCGTCGCGGTGGTGCCAGGCGTCGATGTCGTCGGGGTTGGCGAGGGCGTCGGTGAGGGTTTCCCACTGGCGGTGGCCACAGCGCCACCACACGGCCTCGATGGGTCCGTGCTCCTTCAGGCGGGGCAGGGTGGTGAACAGCAGCGGGATGGCGTCGGTGTAGTTGGTGTAGCCGTCGGCGGGATCGCTGAGGACGCTGCCCATGCGTTCGTAGCGGCCGGACCAGAGGTCGCGGGTTAGTTCCAGAACCCGGTTCATGCGGTTCTTCAAAGCCTGCTCGCCGGTGCGGATACCAGGGTTGAACACCACAGCCACCGGCGGGTGTCCCTCCCTGCCGGTCGGCGGGTACAGGGTGCTCCACACCGGGACCTCCAGGCCCTGGTGGCCCTTGGTCTTCAGGCGGAAGAAGCGACGGTAGCGGTCGAACTTGGCGGCCAGGACGTCCGGGGTCTCGGTGCAGTTGTCGACCTCCACCAGCAGCACCGGCACGCCCGCCTCCGGTGCGATCAGCACCGCGTCGGCCTGGACCGCGGAGCGGTTCCGCGCACCGGCGGGCAGATGGTAGACCACCTCCGTGGACCAGGAGGCCACCGTGCCGATCCCCGCCCCCGCAGCAGCGCTGGTGTCCCGCGCGGCCGGGAGCAAGGCCGCTGGCTCGGTCTCGGGCTGGGTGCGGCGTACCGGACGGGTGGGTTCTGGGGTGGTGCGGGTGATGGCGATGATCGTCTCGTTGGCCGCCATCGCGTGCGGGGCGCCGGAGCGGGCCGCGCCGCGAGCGGTCCCGCCCATCTCGCTAAAGGGACGGGCGAGTACCTCGGAGGCGGCCTCCAGCCCGAGCGGGGTCCGCCCCCACAGCTTGTTGCCATCCCGCGCACTGCCCTCCGAGACCACGAGGTTGTGGCGGGCCAGGTCCAGGCAGGCGTTGCGGACGGTCTTGTTGTCCTTGTGCCCGGAACACATCAGCCGCCGGATCTGATCGGGACTGGCGACCTTCAGGACCCCCAGCGCGGCCAGCACATGCGCCCGCACCGCCGCCGTGGAACCGTACGGATACACCTTCGACCCACCCACCGACGCCTCGCCCTCCCACATCCCGGCGCACCCCTCCCCGGGTGCGCAACAGCGGGCCCGGCGGGGCCCGCAACAGGCCGCGCCACCTCACCCGATGGATCTCGACCCCCACCCCGCCATCACTACCACCCATCACTGACACAAGCGGGTAGGACAAGAGGAGAGAGACAGAGGGATGTCGAGATCCGTGGTCGGCCCTGGACAAGGGGTTTGACCAGGGAAAACCCTGCGCAGCCTACCGCACGTGCCGGTAGGGGCTCTGGTAGGGAAGGCGGTAGGGAGCCCGGTAGGGGAATCGGAGGCTGGCCCACTGTGCAGGGCCTGCACAGTGGGCACTGCATTCCTCAGCCGCCCGGACGCGCCAGTCCCGCACATTGCTGTGGATGGAACCCCGGTGCCGTACCCGCTAGCGGGTGTAGTTGAGCCTCTCCCCGTTCTCGGAGTTGGTGCGGCTAAGGGTGTGCCCGTTGGTGAGGGTGAGGGTCGTGGCGCCCCCCGGCTTGCAGATCCCCGGATCGCCGGAGGTGACGGTGCTCGGACCGACCGTCAGCTCGCTACCGTCGCTCGACGCCGCAGTCAGGGGGGCCGTGAACACGCAGTGGTAGGTGCCGCTCGTGGTGGGACCGTCGGCGACGAGGATGAGGACGTCGTCACCGATACGGCCCTGCTTGATCACGAGCGACCGAGTGTGCTCCCCGTCCTGATTGATGATGGTTCTCCAGCTGCCGAGGTAGGCCTGTGGCACATCTCCGTTGACTACGGGAGTAGGAGAGGAGGACGGGGCGGACGGGGCGGACGGGGCGTCGCTCTGCTTGGAGTGTGCGGGGAACTGCTGGTGGATGAAGGGGCGGAGCTGATAGCCGAATGCGGTGAAGGCGATGGCAAGGACGGCAGCCACCGCGGTCAGGGCGAGAGTGCGGCGAGGCCCACGCTGACGCTGTTCCCCAGAAGCGCTGCTCGATCCGAGCACTACGGCAGCGCTGGGATCGAGGACGAAGGTGACCCAATCCGGGTGTGGAGGCCGGGGACCGGCTTCTGCGCGCTCCTCGCCCTGTGGTGGTGGCGCCGTGAGGAGGGACTGGTATGAGGTGGCGGCCGCGGGGCGTCGCACTTCGAAGACCCTTAATGCTGAGCCAGAGTTGTCGACCCGCCCGTAGGAGCGGATGCCGATGACGGCGGCTGCAGCCCGCCGTGCGAGACCGAGCTCGACGGGGGCTGTCAGCACGCTGGCCTGTGGAGCACGGACGCCGGCTCCTAAGGTGGCAGCAGCGGCCCGGCGCAGCAGACCGGGCCGACTCATCCGGCACCGTCCTGATCAGCGGCTGGCCTGCGCGTCCTGCCCTGCGAGGAGGGACCCGAGGATGGCGGCTGCCCCACCGAGGGCGACTGCGCTGCGTCAGGGCCTGCACGCTGCGTCGGTAAGACCTCCCGCGTAGTGTCCAGGACCGGCCCCGGACCGTTGCTGGCCGCGGCGGTCTGCTGCGCGGCGCCAGTGGGAACAGCACCTTCCCCGAGGATCGCTTCGGCCAGGCGGGAGTTCTTGAGCTGGACCAGGATCAGGGGCGCGGAGGCGCCGGCAGCAAACACCGCGAAACCGCCACTGACCTGACCCGACGTTCCCAGCACCCCGGCCACCAACGCCCCCAGCACGGCGTGCACCACGGCGGCGATGCATTCCCCTCCGACGTCGTAGACCGCACCGAACGTCGGCGGCCCCTCAGCGCCGGGATCGGGAGCATGCCGATACTGCTGACGCCGGTTGAGCCATTCAGTCATGCAGTCATATGCGTGCATGATCCCGCGTACTGCTCCGCCTGCGGCGCCGAGCAGCAGCAGTGTCGCAGTATTCACGGTGCCTCAGCCCATGCAGGAAGATTCCAGTGATTCCGCCGCAAAGCCTACGGACCTGACCGGCGCAGCGCGGACGATTGCCGAAGATATGCACATGTAACCCCATCTCAACCCAGGCCAGTTGAGTGTCGAGCTGTACGAGCGCACCGGGCGCACCGCCTCAGTCTCAGCCGCCCCCCCCCCGTCCAGAGGCCCTCGGGGTCCCGCAGGGTGGCACGGAACCGGTCGATCGTGGCACGCACGCGCGAGGCCTCCTCCCACTCCGCGCCGTACTCCCCGGCGGCCAGACGTCCGTGGCACACGAACTGCTCGGCCACCGTGGCCACATCCTGCGGTGCTGCGTAGACCCGGTGCAGCATCGTCAACGGCTTGCTGGAACCGGAACGGAGGTTCAGGCCGTGCAGGGAGTAGGCCCAGCCGGTGTCCTCGTCCCAGTCGAAGCGGATCCCGCCCGTGCGGGCGGCGGTACGGCTGGTGTCCCACCCCAGCACGATGAACAGCCGGTCCCCGAACCGCGGATGGCGGTAATCGGCCCGTACGGTGCCCGGCGGGATGCCGTGCCGGGTGAGGGCGTCGTCGACGGCCTGGCCGATCTCGTCCCGGCGCACCTCGAAGCGATGGGAGTACGGCAGCTGTTCGACGCGGTGGTCACCTCCTTCGAGGTTGGCTGGCGAAAGCCGCACCCCACCATCTACACGGCCGCCTTGAACGAACTCGGGATCGCTCCCGGCGCGGCCGTGTTCGTCGGCGACACCTACGAAGCCGACTACTGCGGCCCCCAGCGAGCCGGAATCCGCTCGCTCCTCATCGACCCACACAGTCAAGCTGCCATACCCCACGAGGCGCGCCTCTCCTCGATCTTCGAGCTACCTGCCCGTCTCGCGGCACTCAACTGAAGAAAAACACCTGCTCGACTCAACAAGGGGTGCCCACCGTCACCCGGGGTGTGTGTACCAAGGAGTGCCGGGCACTCTCGCGGACATCGCGGTGCGCACCGGTACGTCCAGGCGCAGTGCACGACATCGCCGGATCGCGCACTGGTGCGCAGGATGAAGTTCATCGTGGTGCGCCTGAGTGCACACGCGAAGCCGTTCACCGGCGCGGGCGCACCGCGCCGTTCGGTTCATCCCTGGCGGCGCTTGCCGTAGTGCCTGTTTGCGATGTCGGCTGATCCATCGTGGCAGCGAGTACCAATCTTCGTGCTTCATCGCACGAAATGGTCCGCCGACGCTGTCGGCTATGGTGAAGGCATGTGTTGCTGTGCTGCCATGACCACCCGTACCGCCGCTTAGCGGCGGTATCCGCGGTTGCCCATAACCGCGGCCTCGTTGCTGGCCCCGGCCGGGGCCAGTGCCACGACCTACCGCCGGATCAGTGTCCTGCCGGCAGCCACTCGCTTATTGCTGCGCTGCCGGGCCATCCTGCCTGATCAGGGAAGTCATGTCTCAGTCGCAGCGCTTCGATTCACAGCACGAAACCACGTCCCCTTGCCCGCATGGAGCCAGCCCCGGCGTCGCGCAGGATCCGCCTGTCGCCACCCTGCTCCTGATGGTCGGGCTCCCCGGAGCTGGGAAAACCACCCGGGCCAAAGAGCTCGCCGCAACGCACCGGGCACTGCGGCTGACCCCAGACCACTGGATGATCCCCCTGTTCGGCGATTCGATGGCCGACGGAAAGCGCTGGGTGCTCGAAGGGCGGCTCATCTCGGTCGCCCTCCAGGCGCTGCGGCTGGGGACCAGCGTCGTGCTCGACTACGGGCTCTGGGGCCGCGATGAACGGTCGGCACTGCGCTGGCTGGCACGCTCGGCCGGGGCAGCATGTCAGGTGGTCTACGTGCCTGTGGACAAGGACATCCAGCTCGCTCGCATCGCGCACCGCCAGGCGACGACACCGCATCAGACGTTTCCCATGAGCGAGACCGACGTAGACCAATGGCGGGAGCGGTTTCAGGTGCCTGACGCCGCCGAACTCGCCGGGGGCGAGATCCCAAGCCCGCCGGCGGGCTGGCCGAGTTGGCCGGAGTGGGCGGTAGACCACTGGCCCTCATGCACCGACAGCTAAGTGCCTGTTTTCGGTGTCGGGCGGAGTGGGCCTGGCTGGTGATCGATGGAGAATGCGGCATGGCGCCGACTGCAATCCGCCGAGATCCGTGATGGCTCCGGGTGGTGACGGTCGCGACGGTTACAAGATTGATGTTGGTCGTCAGACGGCAGCGGGCATCGCTGCTGGGACTGTCCGTGGTGACCGTCGCGCCGGTTTCCGGGTAAGTCGGCGGGTCATCAGCGTGATGGACGCCCAGGTGATCAATGACTCGCTGACCTGCGGGAGCCGTTCGTGGTCTCGGCAGTGGCGTCGGGCCCTCATGATCCAGGACAGTGAGCGCTCGACGACCCAGCGACGAGGCAGGACGACGAAGCCCTTGGCATCCGGCGGGCGCCGGACTGTCTTGATCTTGATGTCGAGACGCTCCTTTGCCCAGTCGACCAGCGCGCCCGCGTAGGCGGAATCGGCCCAGACGATCGCGATCTCGGGGTGCATCAGGTGAAGGCGGAAGAGGACCTCCTTCGCGGCCTCCCGGTCGGTGACGTCGGCCGGGGTGACCATGACGAGCAGGATCAGGCCGCAGGTATCGACGACGATGTGGCGCTTGCGACCGTTGATTTTCTTCGCGGCGTCGTAGCCGCGGCTGGCCCGGCTGACGGTCTCCGACGCCTTCACGCTCTGGGAGTCCACGATCACCGCGGCAGCCTGCGGGGTCTTGCCATTGCTGAGCCGTACTCGTCTGCGGAGCTGGTCACGGATCGCGTTGATGATGCCGACGGCGGCCCAGCGTCGGGCGAATCCGTAGATCGTCCGCCAAGGCGGGAAGTCCGAGGGCATCGCCCTCCACTTGATCCCGTTATCGACGAGGTAGCGGATGCCGTCGACCACCTCGCGGCGGGGTGCTTCTCGGGCCGTCCGCGGCCGCTCTCACAGGCGGCAGGCGGAAGCAACGGCTCGATCAGGGCCCATTCGGCGTCCGTCATGTCGGACGGGTAGCGGCGGCGGCGCATTGGGAAGGGAGGGGGCCTGGCCCATCTGGTGCGGGGAGGGAGCCGGCCAGGACCCCGATCCTTTCTGCTGTCGAAGTGTCGGTGCCCCGCGGGGAGAGATCAGCTGGACTGTGAGGCTGCCATTTCTCCCACCCGGCCAGACCGCTACGGTGACACCCCGTCACTCGGCCGTCCCCGGACACCCGTTAGTACACGACAGACATCAACACCGGCAGATCATGACGTAATGAACCCTTTTGATGGCGAAACCGTACTGAGGGTTGCGACGCCCGCCGGAAGGGGCACCATGAAATTGCACGCCTCCCCTGGCATCGCACCTTCCAGTCTGGAAGGCACGGCGGGTCCCCTCGTGCTCAAGAACCATCGGAGGGCAAACCGCCCCGCTTCCGCCCGGCCGCCCACGCGCCGGGCGGAAGCAGACCGGGCCGGGCCGCACCAGCGCCCGCCCCGCCTCAGCGACTGCGGTGCAAGAGCCATCGCACGCCAGCCACCGGCGGCCCCTTGCAGCCGCCCGAGACAGAAGCGGATCGTCAGCCGCTACACCGGCCATCCTGTGAGCTGGTGACGGAATCCGTCGTTGAGGCGGTCCGTCAGAATGTCTCCGTCAGAGGTCAGGATGTGCGGCTGGTGGGCTCCCATGTCGGCCAGCAGGTCAGCTGCGAGGGTCCAGGCGACGACAACTGCCTCCCGCTTGTCGGTGACGATGGCGGCGAGATCCCCCGTTGTCTGCGCGGGAGCCGTGGGGAGCGGTAGGGCTGGGCCGTGTTGGAAGACGCTTTCGGTCACGACCAGTTGCACAAGATTGTCTCTGCCGTCGTAGCGGTGCAGTGCGGCTGACAGCATCAGGTCGCCGACCGCTCCAGTCTCTGCCGCCCAGGCCGCGGCTGCTTGCACCAGGGTGACGAGGTCGACTTCGAAGGCGCGCTGGGACATCTGGTGGGGGCCGTCGGCGTCGCGTCGATTGTTGTGGAGGTCGATGGCCCGTGCGGCGTAGAAGCTGCCGTCCTGGTGGAGTTGGCCCGTGGGGGAGCCCTCAAAGCGGACCTGCCTCCGGCCTACCAGCGGGGGGTATGGGGGCCGCGCGTTGAGCGTCACTCCGTGACAGGCAAGGTCCTCGAAGCGGCTGAAGGCCTCGTCGCGATCGGCCCGGGTGGCCAACGGATAGGTGCCGCGTACGGCCGGAACGGCGGCAAGGCTGACCCAGGCTGGGGAGTACGTCACCGGAGGGCTGCTGCCTTCCACAGTTCTGGTCAGAAAGTCCTTCAGGTAGCGACGGCCTGCGTCGGCGACTTCCCGCAGGCGGTCGACATCGTCGGAGGCCGCCTGAAAACGGTCACGGTAGCGCTGGGCGATCTCGGATTCGGCCAGGGTGCGGGTCGTAGTTCCGTGCCGGACGTGAACGCGGAAGTTGTAGTCGTTGCCCGGAGCCGCGACGGCGTGCGGGGCCTGGGTGCTCGGGGGCACGGTGAGGATCCAGTAGATCTTGCCCGCGTGGACCGTGGACTTCACCGGTCGCACACCCACGTTGGGGACGACGGGCTGGATCCAGTTGGCTAGTACCGAACGGATCCACTCCTCGCCTCGGCCCGGGATCAGCTCGGAAGGGGCCAGGTCGTGTGCGTGGTCCTTCTTGCCGTCGTCGACGCCGATGACCACCATGCCGCCGGCGGTGTTGGCCATGGCAGACACGTCCTTGGCGAGCTCCTTCTTGCCCGCGTCGGTGCCCTGGTAGAAGTCCTTCTTCCAGTCGAGGTCGACGCTCTCGGGTATCTGGCTGTCGATCGCGCGCTGCAGATCCTCCTCGGTGAGGTGATCGGGGTGTTGTCCCAAGGTGGCGGTAAGCCGGGCAGGCAGAGCCATCGGGTACTCCAGGGTGTTCGCACAAGGCTGACGGTCGCCAACCAGATCACGCTAAACGTGATCACCTGGACGTCACCACGCATTTCCGGTACTGAGCTCGCTGCCCGGGCCGTACCACCGAACCCGGACCGTGCGGGTCGCGCTGCCGCCGATCCAGTGCTGGGCCACAAGCAGCAGGAAGTCGTCGCGTGACTGTGGGACAGATACTCCCGATGCACTCCTGCGATGCTCTGCGACAACAGGACTCACGGGCTGGCTAGTTCCTGCCGGAGCAGGTCGGGGCGGGTGTCGGCAAGGTCGAAGGCCCGCTTCAGTCCCTCCACGAGGGCGGGCTCGATCCGGTAGAGGCGTACGCTCTCGTCGCGTTCCAGGAGCTGGGTGCGGTTGTCGGGGCCTATTCGGCGCCGGACGGCCCGGACACTGGTGAGTGTCCCGCCGATCCTCTTCGGCTCGATCGGCGTCTGCGGGTGGCCGGCGAAGTGGGCCTGGATGTCGTCGTAGGTGGCGGTGCCGCCCACTTCGACCAGGCGGCGCAGGACGGCGCGGCCGCGGGGCATGACGGCGGCGACGGTGTCGAACAGCATCCGCTCACTCCAGCCCTGCCCGAGATCCTCATCGGCCAGGGTCTCCGGGCCGGGCCGGGGCTCGTGGGAGGGCGCGTCGGGCCAACTGCTGGTCACGGCGGCGGGGTTGAGGCCGTAGGCGGCCTGGACGGCCGCGATCGCCTGCTCGTACGTGTCCCTCTGGGTGTCGATCGTCAGCTGCACGCCCTCCCCCTCCATCTCCCTGTTCTCCGCGCCCGTCCTGGTCCCCTCCCCCGGCCACTGGCGTCCCAGAGGCGGGAGTCCGAGGCGGGCGCGGCGGAAGTCGTTCGCGGCGACCTGCACCTCGCCGGCGCCTTCCCAGGGCTCCCCGTACTCGGCTTCGGTGATCCGGCGGAAGCGTACGAGGTGTTCGGCGACGTCGGCCACCGCCTCGGGGGTGGGCATGGGCGTACGGAGCGGCGTGAGGACGGAATAGAAGTGGACGTCGAACTGGCTCAGTCCGGCCAGGGCGTAGAACCATCCCTTACGTTCGTGCCAGTGCAGCTGGAGGCCGCCGTGGCCTCCGGTGCGGCTGACGTCCCACGTCATCACGGTGTACATGGTCATGCCGCGTTCGAGGCTGGTGTGGTTGGCCCGGACCGTGCCCGGTGGGATGCCGCGTGTGGTGAGGGCGTCGTCGACGGCCTGGACGTAGGGCCAGTGCGGCAGCCCTTTGGGGTCGACCAGGGTGCCGGGCGGGTCAAGGAGCACGACCGATACCTCCACAGCAGCAGATCGGAGCGGGTGGGGTGGGGTCAGGAGGCGCTGCGGAAGACGGCAGCAGGCCCGATCACGGCGGGGCCGAACTTGTCCCGGACGCGGTCGACGGCCTCTTCGGCCACCAGGCGTGCCTCGCGGGCCTGGTCGAGGCTGATCTGCGTGGTGACCTGGCCGGCGCCGATGAGGTCATCACCCCGCAGGGCAAGGGCGGTCAACCGTCCGCGCTGCAGGCCGGCGGCGTCGAGGAGCGAAGCGCACGGGTTCGCAGAATCATGCGTCACGCAGCACGGGAACCCGGACGGGAACCCCGGATGGGTGGGGCTTCGCGTACGAGTTGCCGCTTCTTTCTACAGGACAGTTATTGGTTCCAGTTTCACTTGTTTATGGGCGAATTTTCGACCGAACGATTTACTCTATTTGCGCCCACACGTTGGGTGTGATGCAGTGAGAGATGTTCGGTGCGGCATCCCGATTTGATCGTTGTCGTGGCGATGGCCGACCTTATAGACGCAATGAACCTCGCTGAGCTGGGACGGGTCGCCATGACTGCTGCGGCAACGTAGGCAACGGAGCCATCCCTTAAACAGGACTGCACACAATCAGCGCATGGCCACAGGTTTGAGGCCTGGCTCAAACACACCGCCGCCGACGGACACACCACGGGCAGCTTCGAGATGGACGAAGACGGTGATTACACCCCCGTGCCGTGATCACACAAGAACACCCACCAGTCCGCCGGAGGCTCATCAACTCTCCGCGCATGTGGGCCTGGAACGCTCTCGTGATCATGATCGTAAGCAGGATCTGCGGCCAAGGGTCAGCCTCCTCGCACTCGCCCGAAAGCCCGGCTGCGATCACCGCCGCACTGCAGGCCACAAGCCTGATCGCCCAGCAGGCATGGCCGGCCGTTATCAGCGTGCCCCCGCCCCTAACAGTAGCGAGTCGCTGATTCCTGCCAGGTGCGAACGGATGCCGCGCCCGCCAGTTCCGGCAGCAGTCAGCTCGGCTCACGGGCCTTAGGCGGGAGTTAGTCGGGCTCCGTCCATCCGAGCGCACCGGCCGTGACTACGGCGAGAGCGCAATATCTCAGGAGGGAACATGCAGAAGCGACCAAACCATCTGCTGCCCACGGAGGCGGCCACGTCGCTGGCGTCCGCGTCCGGAACCGCCGATGAGGCCGAGGCCGCGACCGGTATCCGCGTTAGCAACGGACGTGTCGTCGAGGCCAATGGCAACGACTTTGTGATGCGTGGCGTCAACCATCCTCACGCTTGGTATACCGACCGGACGGGCTCCCTCGCCGACATTAAGGCGAAGGATGCCAACACCGTCCGCGTGGTGCTCTCCAGCGGCCATCATTGGCCGATGACCAGCGCCGCTGAGGTCTCTACCATCGTCCGGCTGTGCAAGCGGAACCGGCTGATCTGCGTGCTGGAGGTGCACGACACCACCGGTTACGGCGAGGTGAGCGGCGCCGCCACGCTCTCCGAGGCCGCCGATTACTGGATCAAGGTCAAAGGAGCACTGCAGGGCCAGGAGAAGTACGTCGTCATCAATATCGGCAACGAGCCGCACGGCAACAAGGATTACGAGCGCTGGACTTCCGACACCAGCGCCGCCATCCGGAAGCTGCGAGGCGCCGGCTTCCGCCACGCTGTCATGGTCGACGCCCCCAACTGGGGTCAGGACTATTCGGGTACCATGCGCAACCACGCCCACACGGTCTTCGAAGCCGACCCCAACCGGAACACGATCTTCTCGATCCACATGTACGGGGTCTACGAAGCCGCCGCTACAGTGCGGGACTACCTCGACTTCTTCGTCAGCGCCGGATTGCCGATCCTGGTAGGTGAGTTCGGCGACTGGCACACCGACGGCAACCCCAACGAGGACGCGATCATGGCCATCACGGAGGAACTCAGCCTGGGATACTTGGGCTGGTCCTGGAGCGGCAACACTGGCGGCTACCTGGACATGGTCAATAACTTCAAGGCCAACTCCCTGACCGACTGGGGCAAACGCATTTTCCACGGCACCAACGGCATTGCCGCCACCGCCAAGGAGGCCACTATCTACGCCAGCGGAGGTAGCACCGACGGCAATGGCGGCACCGCCCCGAGGGGCAACCTCTACGCATGAACGTCGTCCCGACCGACCCCCACACGGACGGCCGGTGGGTGAAGTAGGGCCCCTGTTGGCGATGCGCGGCTGCACCGTCGCCTCCTACGTCCGCCTTCGTACGCTCGCCGAGGTCACCGACCATCTCGGCGCAAGCGGGCAGACCGGGATCATCGACGGCACCGAGATCCGGGTCCGCCGCCCGGCTGCCGGACGCCAAGGACCGCGAGAAGTTCATCTCGGGCAAAAACAAGCAGAACGCCGTGAAGTCCATGGTCCTCGTGGACGCTGACGGTCGGCTGCTGTTCTGCAGCTCGGCCGAACCCGCCAGTTGCGGAGGCAGGCGCGTAGGCGCGCATGGCAGGCCTCGGCTCGCCGGGCGAAGTCAGGTGGGAGGTTTGGTGTCGGCGGGGAGGTCGAAGGTTAGGCCGCTGGAGCCTTCGCCCCGGCCGGTGCCGCGGCGGGCGCTGAGCCAGACGGCGACGCGGCCGTTGCACCAGCGGGTGCGGTTGTAGGCGACGGTGACCTTGGTACCGGTCTGCGGGACCTCCTCTTCGTTGAGGAAGTACGAGCGTTGCGGGGCGGCGTCCAGGCCCTCGCGCAGGATCGTGGTGCGGGGGCGGACGGGCTTGGTGTCGATCTCGCTGGGCATGCCGGCGCGCTGGAGCTGGATCTTGCGGCTGTCGCCGGGGACGTGCACGGGGATGAACGGGATCCAATTGCCGGGGACCGAGGTCATGGCCAGGTAGGCGATGGGGGCCAGCGGGGCGGTTGGGGGCATGGGCGGGAACAGGCGGCGGCGCTGGGCGAGGATCTCGGCGGCGACCTCGCTGCCTTTGCGGCCCGGGCCGGTGGGCAGCCGTACGGTCTGCTCGATGCCCCAGACCATGTTGGCGTTCTCGTCGCGGAAGAGGTCGACCTCTTCCAGGACGGGTCCGTCGGCGACCTTGGGGACGGTCGGGGCGAGGAACAGGCCTGTGTCGGCGGGGACGGCGTCTGAGCCGATGGTGTCCAGGGTGAACATGGACCAGCGCTGCCAGTCGTTGTCGGCTCCTGCCCCGGCGGGTGTGATCCACAGGCGCTGGCCGAAGACGTCGGTGACGGCTAGGCCGCGCAGCGAGGCCAGTGTCCCGGTGGGCAGGTCGCACGGCAGGTGGAACCAGTCGTTGCTGTAGACGAGGGCGAACTCCAGGACGACCAGGCGGGCCATGTCGGTGCGGTCCGGGCGGACGGCGGCGAAGTTGGTCTTGCCGTCCTCCACCGCCCACCAACGCGGCAGTGGCATGCCGGAGTAGCGCACTGGGGCCGGGAAGACCGTGCGGTTGATCGGGGCGGGCGGTGCGCCGGCCCCGCCCACCGGGGTGCTGGGGTCGATGGAGAAGGCATGCCAGTCGAGCTCGCCGCCCGGGTACTCCTGCGCGGTCAGCACCTTCTCCGAGCCCCCCGGCTGCCCCGCGGCGACCGAGAACCGGTGCTCCAGGCGGTGCGGATCCCAGGTGGCGTTGTCGGCGGGCTGATCGATCAGGCCGTCGAACCAGCCGACCAGCCGGGTGCCCAGCTCGTTGATCAGCGTGCGGTGCGGTGGCGCGACATTGGCGATGCCGTCGGCGGCCTCATGTCCCGCTTTGATGTGAAGGTACAGCTCGTATCCGTCCATCCGCCGGCCGGCGACGGCCTGCAGCGTGGACCAGACCTCGGGGTGGGCTACCCGCGGGGTGTCGGCGTCGCTGGCCGGGGACGGCAGTGCGATGCGATACAGCTTGACGAAGTCCTGCCGATGGTGGCGGATGGGCGGGTTCAGGCTCATCAGCTTGAGCCAGCGGCGGCCGATGGCAAGGCGCAGATCGTACGAGATCTGCTCCGGCCCGAAGGCGAACGGCAGCACTCGGCGTTCAGCGACGTCCTCCAACGGACGGTCAGCCGGCAGGATTTCAGCCGAGCCGCCCGACGCGGACTGGAACCGGCTCGGAACCGCCATCCCCACCGAGTACATGGCGGTGACCGGCGTTCCGGCGTCGGAGCCGCGGAACTCGCCGAGCTGCCACTGCCGGGTGAGTAGCCACAGCGCATCCCGCACCTCCACGCGCAAGGCCCGTTCGAAGTCCGCCGTGCGGGGACGTCCCTCCAGCCGGTTCCACAGGCTGACGGTCGGTTGCTCACGCTCCGCCAGGGCCTTCGGCAGGTTCTCGATGCGTTCTGTCATGGGTTCTTCCCGCGTAGGTTGTTGGTCGCGAAGTCGGTGCTGATGGTGATCGGCTTGCTGGCGGCCGACACCAGCGTGGCGGGCAGCAGGTGGGCGTAGGCGGTCTCGTCCAGGTGGGCGGGCTCGACGGCGCGGGCCTTCATCAGGTCGTACGTCTCGTGCAGCGCCGCCACCAGGTCGTCGGCGTTCCACGTCCCGGTACGTGTGGGCGGGGTGACCAGCAGCATGGCCTGCGGCGGCTCGGAGTCGGGCTTGTCATAGTGCAGAGCGATCCCGGTCGTCTCCTTCTGCGCCGGGATGACCTCGGTCCACTCGTCCAGCAGCAGGCCGCAGAAGTCGTCGGTCGGCGGTGTGGGCTTGGCGCCGTAGTGCGCGGTGAACAGCAGCCGGTCCTCATCCAGCTTCGTGCCCGGCGCGAACTCCATGGCCAGCCAGTGGTCGTCGGTCCGGTATGGCAGCTGGATCGGCACCAGCTGCGGCTCCTCGAAGCCTGGCAGACTGCCGAGCAGTCCCCCGTCACCGCGCAGCGCGTCGCTCAGGATCGCCACCTGCTCCCACAGCCGCGGCTTCTCCCTGACCCGAGCGATGCCGTGCAGCCAGTCGTCCACCGGGAAGTCACGCCCCCCGTCCTCCAGGTGCTCGATCAGGCCGCCGCTGTCGTCGCGGGCCTTCTTCCAGTCCGAAGCGAGCGTGGCCGACGGGGTGTACTCCGGTACGGCCAGAACATCCTCGCCGAGCAGGGCCTTGAGGGTGTCGAGCGCGGCCTCCACCCGGTCGGGTCCGGTCACCGCCGCGTCGTGCTCGGTCAACGCCGCGTCGGCGGCGGTCAGCCGCTCGGCGATCTCGGCTTGCAGCGCCCGTGCCCGGTCCAGCAGTTCCTTCCCGTACGCGAGGACCAGGTCCTCGTACCGGGTCAGCGTCAGCCCGGCCGGGTCCAAGCCGGTCAGCGGCAGCAGCGCGGCGACCTCGGCCAGCAGCCCGCTCAGCGTCTTCTGGCCGGTGTCGGCGACCTTGCGCAGATCCTGCAGCTTGTTCTGGAACGCCTGCCGCCGGTTGTTGATGATCGAACGCAGCTTCTGGGGCGTGTTCGGGCGCGGCGCAGTCGGCGTGGTGGTCAGCAGCCGCTCGATCTGCTCCAGCAGCCGGAACCGCTCCGGGGTCGCGGTGGCCGCTGGGAGCGCGTCGTAAGCGAAGATCAGCGCGTTGGCGTCGGCCAGCGCCTTGGCCATCCGGTCGGCGACCTCGTCTACGGCCGCGAGCACCTCGGTGTAGCGGTCCCGCCGCCAGCCGGCGGCCTCGCCCCAGCCGCTGCGCACCATGCCGAACCCGCCCGCCGTCGCGATCAGATCCCCGTACCGGCGCAGGAACGTGTCGATGCCGCTGATCACCTCGCTGCGCCGGACCGGCGCAGGCGGCTCGGGGAACAGCGGCCCGAGGTCGTTCAGGTAGCCGGTGACGGCCGTGCGCAGCGCCACCAGCGCGTCCCGCACCGCCCCCAGCCGTTCGCGGGGCAGCGTCACGGCCGCGTCGGCGGAGCGGTCGATTGGGGCGTCCCCAGCGGCCGGGATCAGGTCGGTGGGCCGCACCGGCCGGGACGTGGTCATCAGCGACCGCAGAGCGGCGATCAGTGGCGACAGCTCGAAGAACGTCACCTTGCCGGTGATGCGCTTGGTGTGCTCGATCACCAGCCGCGCGTCCGGACGTGGCTGGTCGCGGGTGGCGACCACGCCGATGATCCGGTCGTCCAGATCGGTCATCGACGCCTCGCTCGCGGGCCGTACCGCCCACAGCAGGTCGATCGGCCGCAGCCGCAGGTCCCGCTGGGTGACCACGCTGCTGCGGGCCACCCCGTTGATCGGGTCGGTCCAGGTCACCAGCGCGGCCACGTCCCGCTGGTCGGGCAGCAGCGTGGGCAGCCAATCGTCCACGGCGGGCTCGGCCTTGGCGCGCGGGCCGTCGCCTTGTACGGACGGTGCGCTGTGGCCCGGCCGGATGCCCGGCGTCAGCTGTAGAGCCATCCGGTGGGTCAAGGTGGTGCCGCTGCGCGGTGTCCGGACTACCTCGGGTTCGGGTGCGACGCCTTCCTTCGCGTAGGCGTCGAGGGTCGTCGTCGCCCGCTCGGGATTGCCTGCGAGCGCCTGGTGCGTGCTCTCGGCCACCGCCAGGTCGGCCAGTGCGTCGTGGGTGTCGAGGAGCCGGTGCACCTCCTCGTTGATGGCCTTGCGCTGGTTGGTGTCGGGGTTCGGGAGCCCCTGGGCGCCGAACGGGTAGACGTCCGCGCCGGGCACCTGGGTCACCCGCCGCACGAGTTCGAGGCCGTCGATGACGTTGCGGGCCTCGACCAGCTCGACGGCGGTGCCTGGTGCTGGCTTGGTCTCCTCGATCCGCCCGGCCCGCAGCGGGAAGGCCCCGCGCAGCGCGGTGATGAACGAGTCCAGCTCGGCATCCGGATACCGGTCGTGCAGGGCCCGTTCGAGCCGGTAGCCGAGCAGGGCGCCCAGCGACTGGCCCTGCCGCAGCCCGTCCAGCAGGGTCAGCGCCACCCGGACCCGTTCGGAACTCAGGTTGACGGCGAACATGTGTCGGTCGGTGGGACTGGCGTTGGCGATGTATCCGGCGCGGAGGACCGCGGCGGTGGTGGCCTGCGCGGGCGACGGAGCGTGGATGTAACCGCCGTTGGCTTTGTCGTGCATCAGCGGCTGCGCGCCCGGCGGGTTGAACAGCTGCCCGAGGTCGCCGGTCAGCTGGACCTGCGTCATGCCGGGGCGCGGCTTGGGCCGTACCTCCTCCAGCCAGCCGTACGCACCGAGGTGGATGCCGCGCCGGGCCGGTCCCGTGCCGGACGACCCGTACCGCAGCTCCGCGAGCCGCTCGTTGACCAGCCCCAAGCGCCATGCGTCGAGCCGGTAGGTCGCGCAGTCCAGGTGCTCGGTCAGCACCCGTTCCAGGCGGCCGGTCGGCAGCCCGGCCAGGTGTTTCAGCGCGTCGATCTGTTCGGTGAGCTGCGCGGTGGCCGGGCTCTGCCTGATGACCTCGGGGATGAAGCTCGC
This sequence comes from Streptomyces sp. NPDC005303, assembly GCF_040607335.1. Taxonomy (NCBI): domain Bacteria; kingdom Bacillati; phylum Actinomycetota; class Actinomycetes; order Kitasatosporales; family Streptomycetaceae; genus Streptomyces; species Streptomyces sp. NPDC005303. The sequence continues at coordinate 52,555 of NZ_JBEXGM010000035.1, forward strand.
CACCAGCCGGTCCGGGCTGCCGGTGATGGCCTGGTCGGGCGAGTACAGCTGGCGGAACCGGCTCTCGCTCTCCACTGGGGGTGCGCCGGGCCGGTTGGGCCGTACGTGGACGAACAGCGGATCGCGCGCGGGTGGCGCCGTGCTCCCGGCTGCGGCGGCCAGGCGGCGGGCGGCGTCCTCCCAGGCGAGCAGGACCGCGTGCCGCGCCAGCAGATACAGCAGCGCCGCAGGCGGCTTGTCGCCATTGAAGCCCAGTTCGAGCCGGATGGTCTCCAGGTCGTGCTCGGCGTGCTGGGCGAGCCAGTGCAGGTAGTTGCCGCCGTCGGGAAGGTACGCGCGGATGTGGTCGGTCTCCGACAGCGGCCGGTCATCGACCAGCGGCCCGAGCAGCGGGTACTGGTCGCCGACGAACAGCCGCCGGAGCACCTCCGGGTCGGCTCCAGGGGGGATGGCGTAGCCGAGGCGGTTGAGCAGGGCACGGATCGGCTGCGGCATGTTGAGCTGGTCCAGCGCGGGGATGACGCGCGGGCCGCCGCTGTTGAGGTTCTCCCGGTTGAAAATGTCCTCGACGCTCTGCGCGTACCGCTGGTAGAACTCCGCCGACGTCGGATGCAGCGCCAGGATGTCCAGCAGCAGCTGGTGCGGGTCCCCGCCCTTGCCCAGGTAGCTGACCTTCGCGACGGCCTTCTGCCAGTCCCCCGCCGCCACGCTGAGCAGCTTGTACAGCGCGCGGCGGTGCGTCGCGCTTGCGGGGAAGGTCATCTTGGAGAAGGCGGTGGTGGGCAGGATGCCGTACGGTTGCCGCCCGATCTTGACCGCCGGGACCGGGCCGCGCCCCGAAACGTTTCGAACGAAGAACTCGCGCGTCTGGTCGACCGCCTGCTCGGACAGGGCCGGATGCATCATGCCCCGCAGGTACGCGCCCCAGGTTGCGGGCCACAGGGCGATGTTGGCCGCGCGGGCGTCACGCTGGTCGGTGCCGTCGGCGTTGGGCATGCCGGTCAGTACGGCTGGGTCGATGCCGAGCAGGTCGGCTAGCCACTGCCCGTCGGTCCGGGTCCGCCAGTCGTCAGATGGGTCCGCCGCCGCGAGGCCGAACGCGGTGCGCAGCGCGGCCTCGGCTTCGGCGTGGCGGTCCTGCCCGGCGGGGGCGGCTTCGCTGTTGTTGGTTGGGGTTCCCTGCGGCAGCAGCCCGTATCCGGACGGGCTGCGCAGCTGCCGGGTGATGAGGTCGGCCAGTTGGACGGCCGTCTGCTCGGGGCCGGACCGCTCCCGCAGTCCGAACACCACTAGCCGGTCCAGTCCGTTGCGGATCTGTGGGGTGAGCGGGATGCGCAGGCCCATGCCGAGCGTCACCGCCCGCCCGAAGTCGGTCAGCCACTGGAGCTCGTCGGGCACGCGCAGAGCGCCGGTCTGCTCGTCCACCTTGAGCTGCTTGTCGGTGTCGGCCTGGGGGTCGGGGCTGACCGCGAGGGCGTCGGGCACCGCCTCGCCGGTCGCTGTCAATACCCGATTGCCGCCCACGTATCCAAGCACGGTGAAGCGGTCCGGCAGGAGCCTGGCCTTCGCCGCCTGGGTCCAGGACTGCTCGGCCAGGCTTCCCGCGGCCGGTGGTGGCAGCACGAGGAACGCCACGATCACCGCGTCGCCGGCAGCGGTAGGCGCGGCGTCGACGCCCACCGGGCGCCGGGACCGGATCGTGTCCGCCCGGCTGGCCCCGACGTCGGCGCGCAGCGCGGTGTCGGCAGCACGCAGCTTGGCCCGGTCGCCGTGCGCGCGCCACACCGCCGTCCAGTAGGTGATGGCCGGTTGCCGGTCGGCGGCCGGTACGGCCTGGCCGGTCACGACCACCAGCACGGTCGCGCCCTCCGGCACCGTCGCGGGCCGATCGGCGGGGTTGACGGGGGTACGGGTCTGCAGCAGCCAGCTGGCCCGGCCGCCGGGCACCCGAGCGACCAGCTCCTGCCAGGCCGCCTGCTCAGCCACCGCGTTCGCGCCGGTCCGCCAGTGCGCCGTCCAGTACGCGTCCACCGCGGTGATCTCGGCGCGGGTCGGTTTGGGCTCGAACTTATCGGTGCACCACTCGTCCGGGAAGATCCGTACCAGCAGTTCGGTGGCGGTGAACCGGGTCTCCACCCGGACTGGGCCGAGCAGTACCGGGAAGTCGTCGCTGAGCGCGGTCACAGCAGCATCTCCTGAGCGTGGACGGCCATCATTACCGGCGCCTGGAACAGCATGTAGGCCACGTCGGCCGAGCTCAGCCCGCCATGCCAGACGGGCAGGAACGCGTCTTCCAGGTGCTGGTCGTTCTTTTCGGCGTCGGCGGCGGGGTCGTCGAAGTCCTTGAGCGGGACCTGCACGGTGCTCGCGTCGAGCCGGATGAACCCGGTTTTACCCGGGTCCACGTCGGCCCAGGTCAGGTCGTTCCACACCTCGACCGGGGTGGGCGGGCCCTCGTCCGCGCCGAACCTGGGGTCGCCGGGACGTTCCTGGATCACGAAGAACCAGCCCGCCGCGCCGGTGGCGAAGTTGCCTTTGGCCTCCGCCGCCGTGAGGTCGAAGCCGAGCAGCGTCAGGTCGGGGTCCACCTTGGCCTCATACAGCGGGAGCCTGATCTCCTCCAGCGTCGGGTGCGCCGGGTCGGCGAGCGTGACCGGGACCCGTTCCTGGGCCGGGTCCGGCGGTCCCGACTCGGGCTGCCAGCGGGCACGGTGCGCGTAGATCGCGGCGTTACGGTACTTCTTCAGCAGGTCGCCGCGGATGACCAGCACGAGGTCGTCAGCCTGCTCGCCGGTCTCCCGCGCGTCGTTCTCCCCGAGCTTGGCGGCCTTGGGCCAGGTGTGCAGCGGCTGGATGTCGTACTGCTTCACGCCCCCGCGCGTGTCCCAGAACTGCCGGAAAGGCGAGCCGCGCTGGTCGGTTGGATACTCGCGCCAGAGCAGCTCGCGGGCCATCCCGTGGTTGAGTCCGACCAGGTAAGACTCGATGAACTCCTGGTTGGTCTCCAGCAGCGTCACCGTGTTCTGCGGGATCAACCCGAGGTTGGGGGCGAAGTAGTCCACCGAGAGGTCCAGCAGCGCCTTGTACATCGGCAGGTCGATGACGGGATAGGCCATCGCCTCGATGAACCGCTCGGCGAACGACTGCAGCCGTTCGGGCAGGCTGACCGACGTCAGCAGACTTGTGGGCACGGTCTTGTCGGCCCGCAGGCCGATCATCATCGCGTCTGTGGTGGCGCGGACATTCAGCGGGTCGTCGCCCTCGGTCTGGCCACCGACGCCCGCCGCGTGCCAGCCCCGGTAGATGTCGCGTAGCCCGTCCTTGAACCGTCTGGCCTCCTCGCTGTCGGCGCCTCCTTCGGAGGGAACGAACATGTCGCCCGGAAGGGTGATCCGGAAGTTGGCGCTGTGCGGAAGCTGGTCGACCGGATCGGCTGGGCCGGCCTCGGTGGCGGCCGTGAGCCCGATCGGCGGTGGTGCTGGGTGCAGGACATCGTTCAGCTGCTTGGGCGTCACCACCGCGTCGGGAGTCTTCATGGCGGCGGCCGCCGTCACGGGGTCGTCCGGGTCGTCCATCCGCGGGATCAGCGCGTCGGGCGGCTTGGTCTCGCTGAACGGCAGGTCCCGGATCAGCCGCCCCGGCCGTAGCATCCTGCGCATCGGCGGGGACAGCGGCGCGGCTGTCACGCGGCTGCGCGCTACGTGGAACCCGACCGCGACCCGCTCGCCCTCGACAGCCACCGCCGGGCGCAGGGCCCGATCATGCGTGGTCACCCGCGAGTTTGCGGGAGCGGTGAGTACGAGGGCCTTGCCGGACGGCACCGGCTCGTCGGCCAGCGTGATCGGTGCGGCGGCGGGCTCCACATGCTTGGCCTGCAGTACGGTCCCGACCTCGCGGGCGAGCTGGGCGGCGCGGATCTTGGCGTTGGCCGCCAACACGTCGCCGACCTGAGCCCAGGCGGCGACCATGAACTCCTCCTGCCGCTCCTGGACGACGCGGGTGCCCAGGTGGGCGGCGACGCGGAAGCGCGGGTCCAGGTTGAGGCGATGCACCCAGTTGCGGTCGGGCGTGATGGGGCTGCCGTCGCGCTTGGTCAGCAGCCGGTTCGCGGGGGCGTGCCAGCGCCCGTAAATCGGCGGGGTGATGATCGGATCGACCTCGGCCGCCACGTCCTGCACCCCGGAGGTGGCGTGCGCGGCGGCCGGGGTCCAGATCGGATCGACCTCGCCCGCCACGTCCTGCACCCCGGAGGCGGCGTGCGCGGCGGCCGGGGTCTGGTCGAGGTAGGCGTCGGCCAGGTTGATCAGTCCGGCGAGGGCCTTCTGGAACAGGTGCGGGTACGGCTCGTCCCACTTGTCGTAGACATCGCCCTTGGGCCGGTTGGGCGACTGGAGTGCGCCGCCCAGCTTGAGCACACCGTGCAGCTCCGCCGGGCTGGTGATGGGCGGCAGCCCGGGCCCTGCCGAGTTGTGCACGTCGAGGTCGCGGCGGCCGATGGCCGGGTCGGCGGGCCGGGGCTCCAGCAGCCGGACCAGGTACTCGAAATCGCCCGCGCTGCCGGTACCGAAGAACCAGCGGTGGTAGTACGGCAACGTTGCAGGTTCGGGGCGGCCCGGGTAGTCGGGGCCCCAACTGGAGTGCAACGCGCCGGGCGCGGTGGCCGGGTCCAGGCCGAGCCCGGCCAGGCGGCCCGTCTCGAACGCGGGGACCAGGAACGCGTGATAGCCGCTGTTGGGCTTGAGCCGCCGCGGGCACATCAGCCGCGAGCACGCCAGGTCGGCATTGGTGCTCAGCACCTGGCGCAGGGCGGCGAGTGCACCGGCGGGATCGTCGTTGGCGACCAGGCCGTCCAGCTCGCCGTTCACGTGCACGTGCGCCCATGCGCCGAGCTGGTCCGGCGGCGGCAGCGTCCCGGCCCGGTCCTTGACCTGGATTGACGGCAGCGGCCGCCCGGCGACCGCGCCCTCGGTGAACTCTGCGCCCGGGTCGTCTGCGGGCTCGGCCGCTCCGGCGAGCACGACGAGCGCCAGCCAGGGCAGCAGTCGCTTGTTGGCCCCGTCCGGTGGGGCCGGGCTGTAACTCCACGGCAGGCCCTCGTCGTAGAACTCGATGTGCGCCAGGTAGTTGGGCTCCACGTTGGTGATCCCGGGGCGCGGCTCCACCCGCGAGATCACCCGGGAATCGATGCCCGCCAAGTCGCCCGGCCCGTACAGCTGCACGGCCTTCTCGACGTCGCGGGTGATCGTGCCGCCGGCCACGCCATCCCCGGTCAGCCGCAGCTTGACCGGGATGACGGCCCGGTCGGCGGTACCCGGATCGGTCGTGATCCGGGTGCTGAGGCCGGTCCGCAGCCATGGCAGGAAAGAGTACGCGTTGCTCACGGCGTCACCGAGCCGGTGCCGAAGATTTCGCTGGTGGCGGTGATTTCGGTGGCGCCGGAGTCGGCGGCGGCAAGGCCCGCGCGGGTGATGCCGCCGGTGACCAGCACCTTGCCGCCGGTCAGCGGGACGGCGGCGAACCCCCACCGGCCCGCCGCCAGACCCCCCGCCGGGCTCCAGTTCCGGGTGGCCGCGTCGAAGATCAGCGCGCTGGCGTAGCCGACGCCGTTGTCCGGGCTGTCGGTGCCGCCGACAACCAGCACTTTGCCCCCGCCCAGTGAGAGCGACCGGTGCAGGCCGCGCCCGGCGGGCATGTTCTGCACCGCGCTCCACGCGCCCGCGACGGGATTGAATGTCTCGGCGGTGGCCCTGCTGAACGGGTCGAAGGTGCCGTTGCCCGGTGCGCCCGGAGGGCTGCCGCCACTGGCCAGGACGGTGCCGTCCGGGAGCAGGGTGGCCTGGTGCCCTCTGCGCGCCGCCAGCAGGCTCCCGGTCGGCGTCCAGGTACCGCCGGTGCCTGAGGCCGGGTCGTACAGCTCGCAGAAGGCCACTGCCGCGTCGGTCTCGCGGGACACGGGCGCGCTGCCACCGACCACCAGCACCTTGCCGGTGTTGAGCACGAGCGCCGGGTGGCCGCAGCGCGCGTCGGTCATCGCGGTGACCTCCGTCCATGCGCCGGTGTCCGGGTCGTAGACCTCAACTGAGCGCAGCGCCTTGACCGACTGCCCGGACCGGGTGGTGCAGCCGCCGGCGACGAGCACCTTCTTGCCGGGCAGCAGCACCGCGCTGTGCCCCCACCGGCCGGTCTTCAGGCTGCCGGTCGCACTCCAGGTGCCCTGCGTGGGGTCGAACACCTCGGCGGAGGCCAGTCCGGCGGACGGGAACGTCGCCGCCCCAGTGATGCCGCCGGTGACCAGGACCTTGCCGCTGCCCAGCAGGGTGACGGTGTGCAGCCGCCTGGCGGTGTGCAGCGCGGCAGCGGCCGTCCACGTCTTGGCCGCCGGGTCGTACAACGCCACCTGCGCCAGCGCGGCTCCGGCGCCGTCGGCTCCTCCGGCCACCAGGACCTTCCCGCTGGCGAGCACGACCGGGCCGTCGTGCTGGCCGGACCACACGCGCGCGGAGGGGAGGGCCCCGGTGCTCGTCCACTGTCCGGTAGCCGCCACGGTGGGACTGGTCATGAGGTGCCTCCGTCGTCAGGGCGTGAAGATCTCGGCGGTCGGGGTGAGGATGTCGGTGCCGGGGTGCGGAGCGGCAGCGGCCGAGCGGGTCCGGCCACCGGCCACGAGCACCCGGCCGTCGGGCAGGTCGATCACGGCGAACGCCCACCGGCCGGTGGCCAGGCCGCTCGCGGGGGTCCAGGTGCCGGCGGCCGGGTCGTACAGCAGCGCACTGCGGAAGCCGCCGTCGAAGGCGGGGGCACGGGTGCCGCCCGCCACCAGCAGCAGGCCGGAGCGCAATGGCAGGGCGCGGTGCCCGGTGCGACCACCGGGCATGTCGCGGACCGCCGTCCATGTGCCAGACCCGACGGTGAAGCGTTCGGCACTGGCGAGGGCGGCGGAGTTGTACGGACCGCGCGCCGGACCGGTCGGGGCATCGCCGCCGGTCACCAAGACGGTGTCGTCGGCGAGCAGCGTTGCCTGGTGACCCGCGCGAGGTGTGGCGAGCGAACCGGTCGGGGCCCATGTGCCGGTTGCCGGGTCGTAGATCTCGCAATAGCCGAGCCCGGCGCTGGTCCGGCCGGTCTTGAGGACGCCGCCGACCACCAGGACCCGGCCGTCCGCGAGCAGTACGGCTTGGTGGTCGGAGCGAGGGTCGGTCATCGCGGTCTCGGTCCACTGCCGTTTGGCCGGGTCGTACACCTCGGCGGACGCGAGCGAGTTGCCGCGGGCGCCGGTGCCGCCGGTGACCAGGATCTTGCCGTCGCGCAGCACGGTGGCGCTATGGCCGAACCTGGCGGTGTGCATCGGCGGAACGTCGCTGCTCCAGGTCGCGGTGAGCGGGTCGTAGATCTCGGTGGTCGCCAGGGGCGCGGTCTGGGTCACGCCGCCGGCGGCGAGGACCCGGCCGTCCGGCAGTAGGCACAGGGTGTGCCCGTCGCGGGCGACCAAAAGCGGCGCGGTGGCGGCCCAGGTCCCGGCGATGGGATCGAAGAGCGCCGCGTCGGCGAGCGGCTTGCCCGCGGCGTCCTGACCGCCGGCAACGAGGATCTTGCCGCTGCTCAGCCGTACCGCTGCCGGGGCGATGGCCGGGGTGGGCAGGGAGCCGGTGGAGGTCCACGACTGCGGGGTGACGGGCAGGTCCGCCGCCTCGGATTCGGGAATGACGTGGAGCTGGCCTATGAGCGCGGGGTCCGCGATGACCCACTCGGCGAGGGCCTCCTCGGCCGCCGCCTGGCTGCGGAAACTCGCCGTGGCCGAGCCGAGCGAGGCCGGCGGGAAGGCCTGGGCGTTGTTACGCAGGTAGGCGACCACGAAGCGCTGGCCCGTGACCTGCACGGTCTCGTCAGGGACGTACGGCTGGCGCTGGTCGGCTTCGCGCTGCGACAGAGGCGAACGGCTGGTGCTGCTGCCCTCCAGAAGCCGGGTGAACACGGCCGGGCTGACGCTGGTCAGCGTCTTAGTGGGCGCGGCGGTGGAGGCGACCTGGCGGACCAGTCCATCGGCCTGCACGATCGTGCGGGTCGCCGGTCGTACGGTGCCCGGCGGGCGGCGCAGCCTGCTGTCGATGACGATCTGCTCGTAGCGGGCACTGCGCTTGACGACGCGGGCGGAGGCGATCGCGCCCTGCGCCGCCACCAGCTCCAGCCCCGCGTCCTGGTCCTCGTACGCCGGTCGCGACAGTTTGGTCGCGTCATCCATGTCCTGGAACTGGCCCATCGCGAACTTGTCAGCGGTGACGGAGGCCCGTACGAGGCCGCCGCCCGACAGGGGCTCGACGGTGAACCGTTTGCCGTCCCGCGGCCGCTGCGCGCCGATGCGATCCAGCCGTACGGCGAGCGGGATCGCACGCTGTCGGATGAACAGCGAGCCGAGGGGGTGCAGCACCAGGTCCTCGGACGGCGGCAACGTCCGCAGCGTGACCAGCGGGTTGCCGCCGCCGGTCGGCAGCCGGGTCTGCCAGCCTTCGGGCTTGGCTACCTCGCCCGCCAGGAGCGGGAGCACGTCGATCGGCGGCAGCGTGCTGTCGCGGTCCTCGCCCCAGGTGATGTCGAAGTGGGCGGAGATCTCGAAGAACAGCAGCGAGATCGAGCCCCGGCCGTGCGCCCGGAACGGTGCCGGGCCTTCGAGCTGGAAGTCCAGGTCGATGCCGTACAGGCCGACACCGAACACCTTGAGCGAGACCCCGGCGGAGATGGCGATGACGAAGCGGAACGGGGAGAACTGGAAGAGCGCGTCGAAGCTGAGATGGCCAGAGATGCCGAAGTCGTCAAAGCCCAGCACCATCTCGGCGCGCGCACCGAACTGCACCGTGTTGCTGGTGATCGCGAAGTAGCCGGAGACGGTGATCCGGGCACCCGGCCGGTTGAGGATGTCCACCCGGATGCGGGGCGGCACCGGGAACGGCAGCGGCGGCGGCTTGTAGGAGGGGTGGAAACCGCCGACGGAGATGACCAGGTCGGGGTCGTTGCCCCAGCCCACCAGCAGGCCCATCCCGCCTTCGAGGGTCATGAACAGCACGCGCGACTCGAAGAGCTGGGCGAAGAACCACAGGCGCTCCTTGTCGAACTCGATCGTGCCGACGAACTGCACCTGCAGGACCAGCAGCGGCAGGTCGGTGGCGGGCAGCACGCAGCGCAGCACGCCGAGGACGGCGATATTGCCGGGGACCTCGATGATCACCGCGAGCGAGACCGAGACCAGCGTGGGGGTACCCCAGCCGATCTTGGCCATGGGCCCGACTAGGAATGTGCCCTGCTCGGGCGGGAAGAAGGCGCGCAGGTCCGATAGGATGCGCGGCGCGTTGGCCACCACGTCGCGCGGGAACATCACCGACTCGATCGAGCCGGTCCGTACCCCCTCCCCCAGGGCCTGCAGGTTCATCCGGCGGTTGAGCCCGACGATCCCGCCCACCGCCAGCAGGGTGAAACCGAAGCCGAGCTGGATGCCGGTGCCGAACTCGGCGGTGATGATCAGCAGCAGCGAGAAGCCCGTGGAGCCGTCCGGCATCCGGGTGCTGATCAGCCCGATCGCCTTGACGTCGAACAGCCCAGCGAACTCCAGCTCCAGTACCCCGCCGTACTCCCCCCTGGCCGGGTCGAAAAACAGGTAGCCGCCGCCGGTGATGACGCCCGCGTCCACGGAGAGGCCGACTCCGTTTGGCGGCTTGAAGCGGAAGTCGAGGTCGAAGGGGCCGAGGGAGCCTCCGCCCTCCGGGAAGCTGGGCGTGACGATGATGCCGACGCGGTCCACGGCGGCCTTGATCGGCCCGAGTTCGGCGGTGAAGCCCCCGGAGATCTCCAGCGGGAACGAGCCGTCCTCGCCGATGCCGATGCTCAGATACAGGGTGTCGATCTCGACGGGGCCGAGCTCGACGTGCACCGGGATGGCGAGGTCGAGGGCGCCGCTGCCTTCGAGCCGCACCCCGGTCGAGGGCGACCACAGGGCCTTCAGCGCGAAGTCGGACTCGATCCGGCCGCCGCCGGTGATGGTCTTCAGGAATCCGTCGCCCTCGGCGAGGTCGATGAGCAGATGCCCGCCCTCCAGCTCCAGCCGGGCGGAGGGCTCGACGCTGGCGCTGGCCCCGGCCGCTGCCTCCGTCTGGAGGCCGAGAGCGGCGGCGAACCGCTTGAACTCCAGTCGGGAGCTGCCGGTGCGGCCGATGAGGAGGATCGGGTCGCCGTTCTCGCGTCGCGCCTCGGCGCCGAGGGAGACGTCGAGGGTGAGCGACGCGGCGGGCCGGAGGGTGACCGTCAGCGGAGGGGTGACGGTGCCCTGCAGACCGGAGTCGAAGGCGGCCGAGGCTTCGAGGAAGAAGGTCCACAGGGGGCTCGGCCGGGCCTTGGCGGAGTACTCCAGGGCCGCCGCGCCTTTGACCTGGATGTCCAGCGCGGGTGGGACGGCCGATGCGTCGACGCCGAGGCTCAGCCCGGGAAGATGGAAGGTCGGCGGGTGCTCGGGCTGCTGCGGCGGGCCCTGGTAGAAGAAGTCCTGCTCATGTTTGACGAGGTGTTCGGCGACGATCCGGAACAGTTTGGTGCCGTCGAAGGCGGGCGTGCCGAACCCGAAGACCTCCGCGAGGAGTTCGCCCGGATCGGTGAACAGGTCGAGCAGCCGGTCGAAGTGGAGGACACGGCGGGGCACGGGAAGCCGGGTGGGATCGGCGAGGTCGTACACCGCGGGGACGTTCTCGACGACGCCGAGCAGGGACAGTGCCTCGACGGCCGTGCGGCTCCTGCCCTCCAGATGGGCGATCAGGGCGTGGTCGACGATCCGCTTGGGCAGCGCGCGCACGTCCTCGCGCAGCCGGGCCCGCTGGGCGTCGGTGAGGTGGGGGTCGGCGGTGACGGTGCTGTCGAGGGCGGGGCCGAGGGCGTCGATCGCCGCGAAGGCCTGTCCCAGGACGCCGATGAGGGTGGCGCCCTCGGTGACGATCCGCTGCGCTTCCCCGTCCTCGATCGCGTCGGTGAGGCGGACGACGGCGGGGCCCAGGCCGGCGATCTGGACGGCGGCCGTGCCGATGGCGGCTGCCGCCGGGCCGACCCCGCCGGGCAGCCACAGCCCCAGCTCCTGGAAGAAGGCGTCCCGCCCTGGCTCGCGGAGCCGCTGTTCCAAGGGTTCCAGGGCGCGTGCCACCTCGCGGGCCAGCAGCTCCAGTGTCCCTGACGCCATGTCAGCTCACCCCGCTCACGGGTACGTCGAGTTCGGACAGCCGGGCGCCGGGGAGCGCGAGCACGAAGGCGCGGTGCTCGGCGATGCCCGCCCGCAGGGCGGGGCTTCCCGCCTGGTCCAGCTCGTCGAGCAGCCGGTCGAGGCCTTCGGCCAGGGGCTTTCCGCCGAGCACGCATGGTACGAGGATGTCCTCGCGGAGTTCGCTGTACAGCAGCAGCCGCACGAGGAGGGGGCCGTGCATGCGGTGCCAGGCGACGGTGACGCGCCGCTCGCCTGTCACGAGTCGCTGGACCTCGTCCTGGTGCCGGGCGACCAGCGTGGCCAGCAGCTGCCCGGCGGGTGTCACGACGAGCCGGTCTTGGACCGCGCGCACCCGGTGGGTGAAGGGCACGCGGGCGGCGGGGTAGGCCGCCGCGGGGAGGACGATCGGTTCCTCGTCGGTTGTGGCGGCCGTGATGGCGGCGGGCGGAGGGGGCTTCACCGCGGCCACCGCCTTCTCCGGGTTCACGCGTCCCGCGCCCCAGCCGCTGTCCAGTTGGCCGAGGGGCACGGGCGGTACCGGTGGGTCGCATTTGGCCATCAGCTGGGCGGCGATGGTGCCGTGGTCCAGGTGAGGGTTCATCTGGAACATCAGCGCGACGACGCCCGCGACATAGGGCGCGGCCATGCTGGTGCCGCTATGGGTGGTGTAGAGGTTGTTCGGCGTGGTCCCGCCGCTCTTCGCCGAGACGATGAGCACGCCGGGCGCGCACAGCTCGGGTTTGAACCTCAGGTCGGTAGTGGGTCCCCGGCTCGATGTCGGGTGGAGGTGGTTGTCGTCGGTGTTGAAGGAGCCGACGGTGATCACTTGACGGGCGGTGCCCGGAGAGCAGATGGTCCGGCTCTGGTCCTGCTGGGCGGGATCGAATCGGCCGGGGGGATCGCCGGGGTCCTCGGTGAACCAGGCGTCGAAGGTGACGGCGGAGCCCGCGGTCTCCTTCAGCGAGAACGTCCAGGTCCCCATGCTCACCCAGGCGTCGGGCACGCGATTGAGCCTGAGGGTGAAATGGCGCTTGCCGCTCGGCGACTCGGCGAGTGCGTATCGGTGACTGACCGGATGGCCCCCCGTGCCGCCCAGCACCACATCGTGGAACGGCGGATCCTCGGTGCCTTCCGGGTTCACCACGGTTGGCAGCGAGGGGCCCGTCGTCGCGTCCGGTGCGCCGGGTGCGTTGGGTGGCGCGGTCAGATTGACGCTGAGCCGGCCGGGGCCCTCGTACCAGAGGTGGAAGAAGTTGGTCCGGGTGTCGGCGAAGTCGATGATGAACCGGATGGGCACCGGGCCGCCGCCCGCGGTGAGGTGGCCGCGTGTGTGTTGTCCGCCGCCAGGCTGGTTGGTGGGCACGAGGTCCGGGCCGCCCTCGGAGGCCGGGATGACACGAGCGCCCTCGTTGCCCGCGGCGGCGACGACGGCCCGCTTGGTGCTGCCGAACAGGAGGTCGTCCAGGCCGATGTCCACATCCCTGGTTCCGTCGCCCGCGTAGCCGAGTTGGCCCTGGCTCAGGTTGACCACCGCGGGCTTGGTGCCCGACGCGAGCCAGGGTTGCTGGAAGACATGCGTGGCGCCCTTGAGTATCTGGGCACCGGCCGCTGCCTTGATGATCACCAGGTCGGCGCCGGGAGCGACACCGATCGGCTGGTCTTTCTTGCAGCAGCTCTTGGAGACCTTTCCCTCGCCCGCGGCGATGCCCGCGACATGGGTGCCGTGGCCGTCCAGGTCCCGGGACACGAACGGCTTGCGGGGGCTCGCCGCGAGCGCCGCGTTGATCTCGTCCTGGGTGATGAACCGTCCGCGTCTGACCACGATCCCCGGGTGCGTCCCTCCGGTGAAGGTGGGTACGGGACGGATCATGGGCAGCAGGTACGGATCGATGATCGAACCGTCGTAGATTCCGGTGAAGTCGATCTCGATGGGCTTCGCGGGGAGCGGGCCTCCGGTGACCGCGACGTCCCCCGGGTCGATCGAGTTGAACCCCTCCAGTGCCGTCTGCACGGTGGCGGCCTGCAGGGGGAAGGCGAGGGATCCGGTGTGCTCGTCCGCCTGCTTCGGCGCCCGCCACCACAGGACGACCGAGCCGGTCGGGTTGCCGGTGCACTCGATGGTCTGGCGCAGGCTCTCGTCGTAGAGGGAGACGATGCGCGTCCGGGGCGGGTTCGTGCCGGGATAGATGAACGCCGGATGGTAGATGTCCACTCCGGTGTCGATGATCCCGACGACGACGCCGGCGCCGGTGAAGCCGCTCGGCAGCGGCGGTACGGACCGGGCGCCGACGCCTTGGCCGCGGTCCACCGCCTCGGACGCCACGGTCTCTCCGCTCCCCTCATGGGGAGGTGCGGCCAGGGGCTTCAGTCGGCGGTCGCTCTGGATCGCCACCACATTGGGGACGGCGGCCACGCTCTCCAGGTCGGCGACGGCGATCGTGCCGACCGCGATCCGGTCGGTCCGGAACTCGGTCCACAACCCTGCCCGCTCGGCGGCCTCCAGGTCGCCGTCGACGCGGACGAGAACGGTGATCTGCAGGTGACCGGCGGCTTCCAGCTCGGCCCGGGCCGAGCTTGCCGCGGCGCTGTCCGTCGTCCCGGAGGCACCCCGCGTGGTCCGTGCCGCGTCCTCGGCGACGTGGGCGAGCCGCTGAAGATCCTTTACGCGGGAGGCCAGCTCCCCGTCGAGTTTGCCGGTCACCTTCCATCACCTCACATCCGCCGTCGGTCCGTGAGGACATCGGAGCGGCTGGCATCCCACCTGGCACCCGGGAAACGCGTCCGGACGTCTCGTTACATGACCTCTCTAGGGCGTGGGACTGATGGTGCCGTCCTCCGCCATGTCGAAGAGACCCTGGGTTTTGCCGTCTACCTTGGTGTGCTTGAGCCAGTACTTCGACAGGCTGTGCAGGTTCTTGTGCTGGCCTTCCCACACGATCTGGTGCCCGGCGCAATCCGCCTTCACCAGCAGCCGGTGCGACCCCGGGATGGCGTCGTAGAGCGCGGGGACGGAGAAGGTGAGCAGGGGATCGCCGCTGTCCGGCGTCGCGTTCGCCGTCGTGTCGTATTCCCCGTAGACAATCAACACCGGCACGCTCCCGCCGAGCACGCCGTCCCGCGCCGCGGCCTCCGTGTTCCAGCCCCACCACAGCGCGTTCCGGAACCGGCTAAGACCCAGCGGGCGGCCAGACGGCTGGACCTTGCCCCAGGTGCGGCCGATCGGATCAATGTCCATCAATGCCTTCCAGACCGCATCTACAATGTCGGGTTCACGCTGGTTGGCACAGTGGACCTGAGGGTCCCAACTCTGCTTGAAGCCAGCCTGGGTGAACACATTGGTGGGGAATCCGGGCACCGGCAGCGTGGGCGGCGGGTCCGTCCTGCCGGCGGGCGGGAACATGGGAGCGACCAGAAACAAACTCTCGACCTTCTCGGGGTTGTCGATCACGTACGGACCCATCTGGAACGCAGCCGCGGACCACCCGATGAACGCAACCTTCGAGACGTTACGCTCGGACCGGATGTACTCGACCACAGTGTCCAACTCGTCCCAGTCGCTCTGGGAGTTACTCAGCTGGAACGGATAACTGGGTGTGCGTTGCCCAGAGAGCGGAGGGATGAGAAGGGTGGTGTGCAGAGCCGGATTGACGTTGCACGGGTCCTCCATGCGAGGCCGCGTCGACCTGCCCGATCCCTGCAGGTCCATCATGAAGACGTCGTGGCCTGCCTGCGCCAGGGCCTCGCCCCACCCGTAGGAGCTGTACTGGAGGTCGAAGCCCGCCAGTACAGGGACACTTCTGCCATGCAGCATCAGGACTGCCTTGCGCCCCGCCGGAGGACCGGAGGGGGTGCTGTCGTACTCCCTTACGAAGAGGTCGATCAGCTGACCCTTCGACGCGTCGATGGTCGACCTGTGCGGGACCATATGGTCTATCGTTTTGATAGCCATGAAGATCCTCCCGCTTGCTTGACCGCATTGGCTTTCATAGGCGCACCGCACTGCGAAATAGCCACGAACGCAGTACCAGCTTGGACGCTGCCTTGTTGGCGTTTATCTCGCTTCGTCAAGTGTTTCTGATTCAACTGGTATGGTGCGCCGACTTCGATACGCTTCGACAAGTCGTGAGTGCGCTTCCACTTCTGCAAGCTGAGGCTATTTCATGTACATGAGTACGTGAACCCACAAGATGCAGAACCCACATCCTCATCCTCGACAGTCTGCTCTGGTGTGTGAGTCAGATCTGCCTGCAGTCGCGCGGACTTTGCTTCTGGTCGAGGCTCCATTCAAGCCTAAGTCCGGCCAAAAGGTCCTGCAATCCAAGCAATCGCACGCCGCTCACCGGGACATAGATGATGGCCGTGAACCTCGTCACGGGTGTCCTGCGTTCCGCCGCCCTGCGGCCGTAGCTGAGAGGGAGAGGGATCAGCAGCTTTGGTGATCTCCCGCAGTCCGTCCGGAACAATCCAGCTCCACGTCCTCTACCCCACGGGGGCCGACGAGCCACGTCACTAATGCCCCTGTCTGCACTGGTTGGTTCAGAATGAGGCTGCCCTCGGGCACCCGGTCCTCCCGGTGCGGTCCGACGCCGCCAGCTGTCTGGAGCGCGTCTTTTCGCTGTCAAGGGTCGGCTACCCACGCCACGGTCACTCCGCCGCCGGCTCCGGTCTCGTCATCGGCATCCGCATCCGCATCGGCGCTATGTACCTGTCCTCCCTGCTCACCGGCTGGTTCGTCGACCGCTACGGCCACATGAAGATCGCCGCAGCATCCGGCATCACCCTCCTTGCCGCCCGCATCCTCGCCGCCGCAGCCCCCGGCGACTCCGTCGCCCTCCCCGCACTGCCCTTGGCGCTGCTGGGCCTGGGCTGGAACCTCGGTCTCGTCTCCAGCACCGCGATCATCTCCGACACCGTCCCACTGGCCGCCCGCGCGAAGACGCAGGGCCTGGTCGACGTTCGCCGGCGCCACCGGCGGCATGGTCGCCGCCGTCAGCTACCCCGCCCTCGCCCTCACCGGCGGTGCGCTCTCCCTCGCCCTCCTGGCCGCCGGCGCCGCCACCGCCTACCGCCGATGAAGCCCATGATCCCCGACACATCCGCGCCGGACATCACCGTCGATGGCACCGGACTGCTCTGCGTCACCCTCCTGCTGCGCCTGCGCAAGGAGATCACCGGCGCCCAGCCGGGCACCGTCGTCCACGTCATAGCCACCGGCCCGCCGCACCGCTCGACCTGCCCGCCTGGTGCCACATGACCGGACACCACTACCTCGGTTCTGTACCAGACGGCCCGCCGATGCGCCTGTGTACGCACTGCGGATCGCTGCTGGTGCGCGCCCTACCCGAGCAGGCGCCCCGTGGCATGCGGATGGCTGGGAGGCTGAAGGCCCGCCTCATCTCAGTAGCTTGGCCGTGCGTTCGGGATGGGCGGTCCCCACATAGTGCATGGCGGTCTTCTCCGTGATCCCGAACAGGCGCATCAGCTTCAGTGGATCGCCGCACTCGAGCGCCTCGTTGAGGATTCGGTCCTGGCGCAGGCCATCCAAGGTCACGCCTTTGGGCAGCACCCCTCGGAGCGTGCCGTCGTTGACGGCCGGCTGGTCGGGGTCGAGGGCGGTCTTCTGGCTGACCAGCAGATGCGGGTTCGTTGAGGCCGGCCAGCGGCGGTGGCGGTAGGTCAGCCATCGGCGGCCAAGCGGTGTGTGAACTGCTCAACGTAGAGGGTGTGCCGCAGCAGGCCGCGTCGAATCTCGACGGTGCCGCGGGCGAGGTCCACATCAGCTGTCCGAATCGCGCGGATGTCGTGGCCGGAGACCGCGTGCACAGCAGCCAGGGCGACGGTCAGGCGCCCGAGCGGAGTGACAGCGTGGTCCAGTAGCCCGGCCAGCAGGTCGCTGGGCACGGACCGCGGTATCCCCTTCAGGTCGCCGACGGGCAGGTTTCGGGCGGGATCGCGAAAGACGATGCGTTGCCGTTTCAAGGAGCGGAACAGGCTACGCAGGACGATGGCGAGTTGCCGGCGTTCGTGGCCGGACAGGCCGTTCAAGGCGTCCTCAACCTGCTGCTGAGCGATCTCCCGCAGCGTGGCCACCCCGGTCGCCGTCCAGTCAGTGAGCACCGGCTGGACGTAGGCGAGATAGCGGCGGATGCCGTCCCAGCTGTGGAACTCGCCCTCTCGGCGGCCCTGGCTGCGCAGCACGTCTACCCAGGCTCGGACCTCGCTCGCGACGGGCTGCGGCAGCGCGTCGACAGCGGCCTCGATCCAGACCAGATCGGCGTCCTGGTGAAGGTCCGGGTCGTCGACGAGCAGGCCGCGGGCGCGCAGGAACTGGCACACCGGCTTTGCGGCGAGGTTCGGATCGAGCTGGGCCAGGTCGTGGACGTCTCGCTCGAGGACGGCCGCCTCGGCACCGAGCCAGTGGAAGGTGGATCATGAGCATAGAATCAAAAATGTGTTCGATGGCCTGCCGCCCGACCTGGACCGCCTGCACACCCTAGAAGTTACGTGGAATCAGCCCGGGTGATCCTGTAACCCGGCTTCGTCCACGGCCCCTGGGGGGCGGCTTGAGCAGTACATCAGCACGCATGACTAAGTGACCGGTGCCTTTCCGGGGGGGTGCCTCGGGGCCGATGCACGCAGGCGGCGCCGCACGTCATTGCTCAGCCAGGCTGGGCTGTCCGTCTCAGTCACCGCTTTCCTGCTGCACGACGACCGTAGCGTGCGTCTGCCGACCGGGGCCGGGCCCACTCCCCCGGCCCCGGCCCGAAGACCGGCGCTGATGCGGGCGATGGACGTGACGGCATCCGCCGGGCGACGGCGGCACCGGCCGCGCGGAGCGCACCTTCTCCACCCTCAGGCCGAGGCCCACGTTCCCGCACGGCAGCCGCGGCCCTGGCACGACGGCGCACCGGCCGGCGAGGATGTCGAGACCGGCTCCCAGCACCTGCCCCGGCTTCATCTTCTCTTCGCCGAGCAGCAGGTGCACGTCCAGGGCATTGCTCCCCAGCACCTTCAGCTCGGTGACGGATCCGCAGGATGTGTCCGCCACCCCGACCCGGTCCAGCACGGCGCTGGAACGCCGCAGCCCCATCCGCGGCTTGGTGGCCCAGGGCTCGTACGCCGTCTCCAATTCCACGTCGTGGAAGGGGGTCAGCCCTGCGTGCGCAGGGTCAGCGCGCTCGCCAGCACCATCTGCGTGTCCTCGGTCAGCGTGAGCGGCATGAGGTCGATCAGCCCGCCGGTCCGCTTCACCGTCCAGGCGTCCAGCGCCCGGTGGTCGGTCCGAGGGTCCCCAGTGAGCACCCCGTGGGCGTCTGCCGGCAGGCTCGCCTCCCACTGCTCCTTCAGCTGCAGCGTCCGCTTCGTCCACAGCCTCACTGCTGTGTCCAGTCCCCGCATGGCGCCCATCGCCGCGAGCAACTCTCGTGCGGCGTCCCTTGCTTGTCCGGCGGGGAGCCAGAGAGACTCCTCCAGCTCGACCCGCGCCGCGCCCTCGGCCCCGCCGGCCACGGGGGCCAGCAGCAGCCACACCCCCGCCGCCGAGAACACGTTGCCGTCCTTGGAGGCAGCCGCCCATCGCGCGGTCAGCCCGTTCACCGCACGGAGCGTCGTCGCCGCGACTGCCATTGCACCCCCATCGCCGGCGCGCCTACGAAGCGCCCACCGCACGACGGTTTCGATGACCACCCCACGTGACCTACGGAGCCCCCGTGTGCTGTGTGCGCCCCTCCGCCTACCGGTTGACGGACCGCATCCCTGCCTCGTCGTACCGCTCACCGGCCGCCTCGGGCAGCTCCGCGTCGATGCGGGCCAGGTCGTCCTTGGTCAGGTGGATGTCGACGGCGGCGGCGTTCTGCTCCAGGTAGGTGCGGCGCTTGGTGCCCGGGATCGGCACCAGGTCCTCGCCCTGGGCCAGCACCCATGCGATGGCCAGCTGAGCCGGGGTCACGTCCTTCTCGGCGGCGATCTCCTTCACCTTCGCCGCCAGCCGCAGGTTCGCCTCCAGATTGGCGTCCTGGAAACGCGGGTTCTGGCGACGCCAGTCGTTGGCGTCCAGGTCGTCCGGCGAGGTGAACCGCCCGGCGAGGAAGCCCCGGCCGAGGGGCGAATACGGGACGAAGCCGATGCCCAGCTCCCTGCAGGCCGGCAGCACCTCGGCCTCCACATCCCGCGACCACAGCGAGTACTCGCTCTGCACGGCCGCGACCGGGTGCACGGCGTGCGCACGCCGGATGGTCCGGGCACTCGCCTCGCTCAGCCCGATGTGGCGCACCTTGCCCTCGGCGACCAGTTCGCCCAGCGCGCCGACCGTCTCCTCGATGGGCACGTTCGGGTCGACCCGGTGCTGGTAGTACAGATCGATGTAGTCGGTGCCCAGACGCGTCAGCGAGCCGTGGACGGAGCTGCGGACGTGTTCGGCCGAGCCGTCCTGCGGGCCGACCGTGCTGATGTCGCCCGGTACGGCGTCGTCCATCCGGTAGTTGAACTTCGTCGCGATCACATACTCCTCGCGGCGCCCCCGGATCGCCTCACCGACGAGGGACTCATTGGTGAGCGGGCCGTACATCTGCGCGGTATCGAGGAAGTTCACCCCGAGGTCAAGGGCGTGCCGGATCGTCGCGACGCCCTCCTCCTCGTCGGCAGTTCCGTAGAAGGCGGACATGCCCATGCACCCCAGGCCGATGGCCGATACCTGCAATTCCCGCAGACTGCGCTTCTGCATGGTGTGTCCCAGCCTTCCTTGCACGCTTGATCGTCCTTCGGGCGGCACGAAGTCTCCCGTCCATCCAGGCACAGCCGCCGCCACCCGGCATCCCGGGAGGAGCGGGCGCTGAGACGGCCTCGTGCGCCGTTGCATCCTCGACGCTATGACTTCGAGCGCACTCCATGGCAAGTGCGAGGTGAGGAAAACCTGGCTGCTGGTTCCCTCCCAGACGATGGTGACCGTGACCCCTTCCGGGTGGCGCACACCTCCGGCGTGGTGATCCGACCCGGCGGGGAGGAGTACCGGGCAGCGTGCATCTTCTGCGCGGCGTCGGGGCGAAACAGGATGGAGAACGAGAACCACAAAGGAGAGAGCGTGAGCGACACGAGCGTGGGCCGGGGCGCAGTGCTGCCGAGAAGCGCGATGCCGACCGCGCAGGCAGGTGATCACCGATGACGAGATGGACGCCCCGGCCCGATGGCGGCCGGCCCTCAGGGAAACCCTGCTCCCACACCTGGACGGCGGACCCACCCCCGCTGAGTGAGACGTGCGCGTCCTGCGCGGCGAGTGGACGCGCACCGGCCGACCTGCTGCTGTGCCTGACCTGCGGCCACGTGGGCTGCAGCGACAGCTCTCGTGGTGCTCACTCCACGGCCCACTTCGACTCCAGCGCACACCCGGTGGCACGCACCCTGGCACGCGACCGGGACTGGGCCTGGTGCTACGAGGACGAGGCGTATCTGGACCCGCCGGAAGATCCCCTGCCGCATTCCGCCCCGCGGACGCCCGAGTCGGTCTGGGACTACCCGCGGCCGCCCGTCATGCGGGAGGACGACCGTGACGTGCGGGTGGAGTGTGGAGGCGCGAGAGATGGCCTCGCGGACGGCCGTAATCTCGGCTCGAACGGAGTCGGGCAGGATGAACCACAACGAAGGCCACGCCCTGTCGAGTTCGAGATGGAGGTTTCGCCCAAGACGTACAGCGCAAGCCGACAGTCACACGATTAACCCGCTTTTATTAGACGTCATCTCATTTGGTGAGTCTGCGGTAGCAGACGAGGGTGCAGGCGATGCTGGTGAAAGCCAGAAAGTGCTCGGCTTTGCGCTCGTAGCGGCGGTGCAGTCGGCGACATCCGGAGAGCCAGGACATCGTGCGCTCGATGGTCCAACGGTGGCGGCCCAGGCGGGTCGAGGACTCGACGCCCTTGCGGGCGATGCGGTGCCTGATACCGCGCCCGCGTAACCAGCGCCGCAGGTGGTCGTAGTCGTATCCCTTGTCGGCGTGGAGCTTTCCCGGTCTGCGCCGCCGGCGCCCGCGCCGGGAGCGGATCGGCGCTATGCCCTTGACCAGCGGAATCAGCGCCTGGCTGTCGTGCAGGTTCGCTCCTGAGATTCCGGCGGACAGGGGCAGACCTGTCCGTTCGGTGATCAGGTGGATCTTCGAGCCGTACTTGCCCCTGTCGACAGGATTCGGACCTGTCCGATCCCCCTTTTCAGGGCCCGCATGTTCACCGAGTCGATCGCGCAGCGAGACCAGTCCAGCTCGCCGCGTGCACCGAGCTCGTCAAGGACCAGGCGATGCAGCTTCGCCCACACTCTGGCCTTCGACCACTCGGCGAAGCGCCGGTGCGCGGTCGCCCGCGACGGGCCGAACGACGCGGACGGCAACTGCTGCCACGTGCAGCCCGACGTGGCCACGAACACGATCGCCGCCAGCACCTCCCGGTCACCGTGCCGGCGTCGGCCGCCGCCCTGAGGCCGCGACGGAGCCTCCGGGACCACACGCTGGAACAGCTCCCACAACTCATCCGGCACCAGCCGCTCAACGATCGAAACCACGACCGACAGCCTGCATTGCCAAATGAGATGACGTCTAAGCACAGCAGGTCGGCGACGTTCCCATGTCGTAACTACACGACAGATCGACAAGCGTCCCCAGGGTCGACGGCGGTACGTGGAGCCAGGAGGTGTCACATCTCCAGCAGTGAGCGGCCACCTCCCGACGCAACAGCCGCAGCGCGGAAGTGGACAGATCCCACCGGCCAGATGGGTGGGGCCTCAAAACGCCAGGTGGAGAAGGGCGCTGTTGGTCGACGGCCCAGCCACCCGGGGCTTCGTTCTCCGCCACCGCAACCGCTGTATCTCACACCTCGGTTGGAAAAGGCTCAGTCCTGGAACTCAGGCAGTGCACAAAGTCGCGGCGGGGCGCCGCCCCGCGGTGAACGCGGCCGGTGGGACACCCATGAAGTGGCGAAACTCGGCCGTCATGTGGGACTGGTCGTAGTAGCCGGCTGTCGCGGCGATGTCCGCCCATCGGCCCGCATCTGCCGCGAGCACGGTGCGAACGCGGTCGATGCGGGCGAAGTGCTTGGGGGACAAGCCGGTGCCGTCGGTGAACAGAGCGTGCAGGCGGCGCTCACTGATGTGCAACCGGGCCGCGGTCGCGGTGACAGTGGCGCCGACCAGTAGACGCGCCGCCTCTTCGAGCCGCTCCGACGGCTCCGGGCGGTCGGCCAATGCCTTTTCGAGAGCGGTGACCGGGTCGGCGGCGAACTGGTCGACGTCCAGGCCCGGTAGTTCGCGAAGTGGCAGGGCACGGTCGGCGAGGTCCTTCAGCGGACGTCCGAGCAGGGCTTGGGCACGACCCGGCCGCATGCGAATCCGCACGCACGAGTGGCCGGGCGCGGCGATGTGATAGGCGGCCCGGGTGCGGGGGCCCGTGACGATCAGCTCGCGCTTGTCAGTGCGCAGGAGAAGTGTGGTGGCGTTGTCGGGAACGTCGACCGCCGTTGAAGCGCCCGCCGTAGCGACATCGATTCCGGCTACCCAACGCAGAAGGGCAGGCGGCACGACGAGAGAACTCACGCCGCCCACGATAGTGCCGAAACTTCCTATCACGAGGTGTGAGAGCGCTGTCATCGTCGGGACATGATCCTTGTTACCGGTGCCACCGGCACCATCGGTAGTCATGTCGTCCGTCTGCTCACCGATCGGGGCGTTCCGTTTCGGGCGATGTCCCGCCGCGAGCGGCCCGGTGGGGTGCGGGCCGACTTCGACGACCAGGCGTCGCTGGCGCGCGCGGTGGCCGACATCGACACGGTCTTCCTCGTAACCGTGCCGCCCGTGCCGACCGCGGACCACGACATCGCCCTGGTGACGGCCGCGCGGGCGGCGGGCGTGCGTAAGATCGTCAAGCTGTCCGCCATCGGCAGCGGCGAGCGGTTCGACGGGGCGACCGTCGGCGCGTGGCACCTCGCCGCAGAGGAGGCGATCGAAGCCAGCGGGCTCGTGTGGACGATGCTTCGCCCGCCGAGCTTCGCCTCGAACTTCTTGTGGCACCGGGCGCTGATCCAGGCCGGAGAGCCGATCCCGAACCTGGTCGGCGACTCCCGGCAAGCCATCGTCGACCCGAGGGACGTGGCTGCGGTCGCCGTCGCCGCCATGACCAGCGATGCGCACGACAGGCAGCGATACGATCTGACCGGTCCGGAGCTGCTGACGTTCGCAGACCAGGCGGCGATCCTGGAGGACGTGCTGGAACAGCCGATCAAGATCACGGACACGAAAGCACTCGACCGATTGCCGGCCGGGATGGTCACCGGCATTCGCTGGGCGCGCGCCGGCGGTGCGGCCTACGTCACCGACCACGTGCCGCACGTGCTCGGCCGATCGGCGAGCACGTTCGAGCAGTGGGCACGCGACCACCGGGAGGCATTCGCGGCAATGCCGTAACCCACCGCCGCGGACGGCCGCCAGGCCTGACCGGCTGCCGGGTTGCCGGACACGGGTGAGGAAGGGCGACCACCGGTGGTAATCGCCAGGCCTGTGTCGGGGCGGTCGCCCACGGGTGGTCTGCCTGTGTGGCTTTGTGACTCGGCGTCCGCCGTTGTGGGTTCTACCGGTCGGTCACGTGGTTCGAGGGAGCGTGCGGCATCCCGGCCCTCGTTGGTGGCTGAGGTGGGTGGGCACGCTCGTACCGACCGTGCCAAGCAGCGATCGTGAAGACCATTGCAATGGCTGCCACGAGCAGTTGGACCGCTCCTGCGAACGGATACAAGAAGATCACAGCGATCACGAGCACGCCCAATGTGAACCCGCCGAGCCAGAGGATCGGAACCCAGTCCATCGCGGGTGACGTCGATGAATAGGGCCGCGGCCGGTTGACGCCTGGGTGACCTGCTCAGCCCCGAGAGCGTTAAACCGGGCAGGACGAGTGCACCGTCGTCCTGAGGGCCCCGGCTTGCTTCCCGCTCTGGCGCCGGGGCCACGGCAGACGTCCCTTGGCCTCACCGCCCCGGCACCAGGCCAAGGGACGTCACGCCGACCGTATCGATGCACGGGGGCGCGGTCCGCTTCCAAAGCGCGGGCCAGGCCCTGCCCTGACGTCACGGTGCTGCAAAGGCCATGCGCGCCCGCGGCATGAAAAGCCCCGACCGCGCCGACGCCGTCCTCTTCGCCGTGTACGAGCCCGAGCGGATCATCCGCCGCGGCGGCGGCCTCCTGGTATGAGTAACAAATTCGGGGCCCGCGCCGTATACCTGCCAGAGAACATCGAACGGCCGGGCTTGGAGATCACGCAGCCCTGCGCCCCCTGGCCGAGCGGGAGTTCACGAGACACTCAAACCACTGGCCGCGTGGACAACCCACGCGAACCACTGGCGCCCCTCCTCCCGTCCCGAGTCCCCCGGCTGGGATCCTGGGGACCACGAGCGCATCGGCCGGCTGCGAGTACGGGAACTCGAGCTCGCTGCTCTGATCGTCGGCCACCCGTTCTGGAAAGCGATCGACGCTGAGAAACGAGCAGACGCCCGAACCAAGCTCAAGCACCACCGTCAACAGACAGAGAAGGCATCGGCCTAGACCCAATGCAGTTGCCTTACGACCGACCCACCTGAGCGCCGGAGCTACTGGGTCGATTCTCCCTGGCGGACTCCCAGCTCCGGGTTCCGGCCGAGGCCTTTAGGGGCGGAGTGATGGCGGCAAGCCTCGTACACCGTCGAGCTTGGCCCGAGTCAGCTTCACGCCAGCGAGCTTGGCGCCTGTCAGGTCTGCGTCGACAAGGGTTGCTTCGGTGAGGTCCACGCCACGCAGGTCCGCGTTCGTCAGGTCTGCCCCTGTGAGGTCCGCCTTCGCCAGGCTGCCGTTTTCGTCGATATACCAGCCGAACTCGTTTGACAGCGCCTCCTGGTCCACGTTACTCAGTCGCGCACCCTGCAGCTTCGCCTCGGTGAGGGACGCGCCCTTCAGATTCGCTCCAATCAGAGCAGCGTTGCTCAAGTTTGCGCCATCTAGGCGTGCACCGGTGAGATCCGCCGTCAGGAGGGTCGCCTTTGTGAGATTGACGGCCGAATCCAGCTGGGCTTCATGAAGTTTCGCGTAGTTGAGATCCGCTCCCGTCAGGTTGGCGTCCCACATTGTTGTGTTCGTCAGATCCGCGTCCTCCATCAAGGCGTCGGACAAGTCCCCTCGTCGAAACGTGCTGCTGCCAGGTTCGAACCGGCGAAGGAGGCGTGGCGCAGGTCAACGCCGTCGAACGCTGAGTGCCGGAGATCCGCTTCATCGAAGCTGGCAGCACGGAACGCTGCACCGTGTTCGGGTGTTTTGCGCCGTGTAAACACCTCGACTCCACGGAGATCCGTGTGCCTGAAATCCAGGATGGTCCGCTCGTCATGGTCGGCTGAACGATCGGCCAGCACACTCAGAACGGCCTGTACATCAGCAGCCAGCTTGACCGGGGATTCCAGGCTCTGCTCAATTTCCTCCTGCCGCTCCTTGGCGAAGCCACTGGCCGGCACCCGGGCATGCCGACGCGCATACGCCGTCAGCACCGTGACGATCGTGGGCTGGTCGCGTGCGGAGTCCAGCATGATGCGCTGCAGGGCGTAAATCCCGCCCAGGCGCACATCCTCGGAGTCCGAGCCGAGATTGTTGATTGCGGCAGTGAAGCGGTTAGTGATCTGGCCTTGCTCAGCGATCCGCAGCTCAGTCCGTGACTGGGCGACCGACACCCACGTGAACAAGAGTGCGACCAGTGCAGTCAAGCCCGGCAAGGCTGCTACCAACAAGCCCATCCGCTCCGCCCGGCCCCTGCCGCCGTTACCGCGCCGACCAGGCCCGCGGCTTCTGCGCGGCCCTTGGCTGTCGGTCCGGCGATGTGCAATCCGCCTCAGGCGTCCGGTGCCAAAGTTGCTCCTCACCCCTCCATGACACCCGACAGGGCCGGATGTTGTCCGACGCCACGCTGCCGAGGGCGTGACCGATGGCGTCGGGCACAGCAGCTGGGAAGTCACTCACGAGGGTCTCCGTTAGCACTCGGTCGGGTGGGGGCGGTTGTGCACGGCGCGGTCCCCCACGGCCCTGGACGCGGCTGCGGCATCCTCGAAAATGCTGAGGTCATGGCGACGGGACAGCCTCCTGACGGTGTCGCCCGGCCGCGCATAGTTCAGCAGCTCACGGAACTTCGGCCGCGGGAGCGGGTGGAGGCGGCTGGAGGTGCCCTGGTCCTCCTCGAAGACGACCGGGACCTCGATCCCGGCTTCGTCCAGGACGAACTTCTGCCGGGCGGTGGACTGCTGGTCGGTCGAGACCCGCTTGCACGGGGCGAGAACCGCACCGGTCATCGCGATAGAACTGCGGGTCAGCGTCCGCTCGGTGGAGCGGTGGCGCCGATCCTGGCGCGACCGTGTCGACATGCCTGGTGGAGTGTTGGTATTCGAGTGCTGCAGTATTCACCCGCAGGGTGAGCAGCCCCGCACCCGACCAGGTCACGCCAGCGTGACAAGGTGCGAGGCTCTCGCCGCAACGGGTGCCCCATCTCCCTGGCGATGAGGGAGGGGGCCTGCCCTCTGGCGCCACAGAGTGGCCTGAGCCTGGTCTTGCCGCCACGCTCAACAACGGCAACAACGCCTGAAGCTCGAGCGGCTCGCCGAACGCGGGATCCTCATCGAGATTGGGCAGGGCCTGTTCGCGCATCCACGACCGTACGTGGGACTGTAAGACGTTCGGTGGAACTCCCGATCATGGAAGATGCATCGATGATGCTGTCGTGGCGTTGGCCGGGTGTCAGCAAGATCGCGAGCGGGCGCCCTTTGCCGTCGCAGGCGAGATGGATTTTGGTGGTCAGTCCTCCACGGGATCGGCCGAGGGCGTGATCGTATGGTTCGTCCGGCCGGTGGATCCCCTTTTTCGGCCGGTAGCGGCGTGCTGGTGGGCGCGGACGATGGTGGAGTCGATCTGGACGAGCCAGTCGATGTCGCCGGCAGCGTCCGCGGAAGCCTGGATCTGCTGGAGTGCCCGGGTGAACACGCCGTCCAGGGCGTAGCGGCGGATGCGGGTGTAGATCGACAACTGTCAGATCGGGGTGTTCGCCGCCTACGCCACCAGCTCGGGCCGGGCCCTGGTCGACCGGGAGCTCTACCTCCCGAAGGCCTGGACCTCCGACCGTGACCGCTGCCGGGCGGCGAAGATCCCTGATGAGCGAGGCTTTGCCACCAAGGGTGAACTGGCCCGGGACATCGTCCGCCGTTGCATTGCCGCCGGCCTGCCCGCCACCTGGGTCACCGCGGACGAGGCCTACGGACAGGACTGGCACTTCCGCCGCCTGCTCGAACAACTCGACGTCGGCTATGTGGTCGCGGTGCCCCAGTCCCAGCAGATCAAGTCGCTGGCCGGGATCTGGCGCATCGACCAGCTCATCGAGGATGCCCCTGCCGATGCCTGGCAGCGGCTGTCCTGCGGCGACGGCGCCAAGGGCCCGCGCGTCTACGACCAGGCCGCGGCCAAGCTGCCCGCCAACCGACCCCGATCCGCCCACTCATCACCGCTGGGTAATGGCCCGCCGCAGCCTGTCCGACCCCGGCGAGCTTGCCTACTACCTCGCCTACGCACCCGTCGGCATCGAGTTGGCCGAGCTGGTCCGCATCGCCGGCTCACGCTGGGCGATCGAAGAGTGCTTCCAGGCCACGAAGAACGAATGCGGCCTGGACCAGTACGAGGTCCGCCGCTACGTCGGCTGGTACCGGCACATCAGCCTGGCGATGCTCGCCCACGCCTTTCTGACAGCACTCGCAGCCCAGGCCGGTGAGGCGGCAAAGGAGGCTGCAGAAACAAATCAGCCCTCGTCCCGCTCACCGTGGCAGCGATACGGCGACTCCTGGACGCTCTCCTACCCCACCCACGAGCCGACCGCAACGCCGTCGCCCACACACTGAAGAGGTCGGCCTGGAGAAGACGCCGCCAAGCCATCGCCCGCCGATGCCACTATCGAAAACGCAGCTCAGGACACGAACCGCTGCTGGAGTATTAGACCGTGTCCTACGTGGTGAGTCGGACGAGTCTCTTGTAGCAGCACAGGGCGGCGACGCCGAGAAAGCCAAGGTAGTTGCGGGAATTGCGCTCGTAGCGGGGACTGAGTCTGCGGTAGCCAGACAGCCACGACATCGTGCGCTCGATCACCCATCTCCGACGCCCTAATCGTTCACTGGACTCGATGCCCTTGCGGGCGATGCACACGCCGATCCACCGCGGTTACGGCCGCGACGAGGGCCGGGCACACTGTCCAGCCCGGACACGGCGAAAACTCCGACGGGAACGCGACCCCTTGTCAGGGTCATGCCCCTCTTCTACAGTCCCGGATATGGAGATGGTGGGAGCGCTCCCATGAAGAGGGTGTTCCAGCGCTCACTCCCCTCACTCCGAGAGCAGTCCCACACGAACGTCACGGCGCCCCGTCACGAAGAAGGCGGATCCCCCCATGCAGCTTCGTTCGATCCACCGCTCGCCCGCCCGAAAGCGCATTGCTGTGTTGCTGGCAGCGCTTTGCTGTGCCGCGTTACCCGTCGTGGCCGCGGCCGCCCAGCCGCCCGTCGCGAGCGCCGCCGCCACTGAGGTCCTGGGCAACGCGACCCACTTCGACGGGCTCGGGAGCCCCTACGGCGGCTGTGGTCTTCCGCAGCGCGAACTGGACAGCCAGGACTTCGTGGCGCTCAACGTGTTCAACACACCCGGCGACTACTCGGGCTCCTACCCGCGCCCGGTGCCGGATTCAAAGGCACCGATCAAGGGTGCCTTCGACAACGGCCGCAACTGCGGCCGCTGGGTCAAGGTCACCATCGGGGACTACTGCTCCGGCACCAACGACGGCGCCCCTGGCCAGCCCTTCTGCCGCAACGGCTCCTGGGTGGCCGACACGTACAACGGGGCCACCCTGACCATGCTCGTCGCGGACAGCTGCGCCGACTCCAACGCCTGGTGCCGGGACGACCCCAACCACCTCGACCTGGCGACCGATTCCCTCAACCGCTTCCGGATCGGCGGCACCCCCGTGGGGGCGATGTACCCGGACCACTGGAACAACCGTCACGTCTCCTGGAGCTTCGTCCCGGCCCCGGACTACAGCGGCGACATCCGTATCGGCTTCCTCAGGGGAGCCCAGCGGTACTGGCCCGCCATCGCCGTCTCCCATTTGCCCAACGGCGTCCACGGCATCCAGTACCTGGCGAACGGCACCTGGACCGACGCCACCATGAACAGCGACATGGGGCAGTCCTATGTCATCGGCGCGACGGCCTCCGGCGGAATCGACTTCACCATACGGATCCGCGACGCCGCCGACGCCTCGCTGGGCGGCGGCCGTACGTACTCCTTCTCGCTGCCGTCGGGCTGCGCGGGAGGCTGCTCGCAGGACTACACCGCCGTCCCCTACACCACTGACACCTCTGGAGGGACACCGCCTCCCACTCCCGCGCCGAGCCCCTCCGGCGACACCGCCTGCACGGCGCAGTGGAAACTGACCGGCTCATGGCAGGGCGGGTACCAGGCCGACGTCACGGTCACCAACACCGGGTCCCGGCCGGTCGCCGGCTGGTCGGTGCACCACACCCTGCCGGGCGGTGTGACCGTGGCGAACCGCTGGAACGCGGTGGTGGATCCGTCCCGCCCCGCCACCACCGTGCACAACGCCTCCTACAACGGCTCCCTGGCGCCGGGCGCGTCGACGACCTGGGGGATGACGCTCAACGGCGACGACCGAGACCTCGGCACACTCCTGTGCACCGCGTCCTGACTCCCGCGAGAGAGTGATCATGGCCATGACTTCATCACGCGTGCGCCGCCACCGGCTGCCTCTGTGGGGATTCGTGCTGACCGTGGTGGCGGTTGCCCTTCCCGCCATCGCGACGTCGCGCGCACAGGGCGCGGCGACGGGCTGCACGGTCACCTACACCACCAACGAGTGGTCCGGCGGCTTCACCGCCCAGATCCGCGTCACAATTCTCGGCGCCGCCCTGAACGGCTGGCGGCTGGAGTGGGCCTACGGCGGCGACCAGCAGGTCACGTCCGCCTGGAACGCGCAGGTCACCCAGTCGGGCAGCGCGGTGACCGCCGTGAACGCCGCGCACAATGCCGTGCTCGCCGCCGGCGGGTCCGTGGACTTCGGCCTCCAGGGCACCTGGCGCACCGCCGACCCCGCCCCCACCGCCTTCGCCCTCAACGGCGCTCCGTGCGGCGGAACCGCGACTCCCACGCCGACACCGACGCCGACACCCACCGTGCCGGCCGAATGCGCCGTGTCCGGGGCGACAATCTGCTCCGACTTCGAGGACCAGACCGGCACCGTGCCCTCGGGCGCCTGGCAGACCACGGCACCCGACTGCCAGGGAACGGGGAAGGTCAGCGTCGACACGTCCGTTGCCTACAGCGGCACCAGGTCGCTGCGCGTCGACGGCGGCGCCGGCTACTGCAACCACGTCTTCGCAGCCTCCACCCGCGATCTGTCCTCCGTCGGGCCCGTGGTGTACGTGCGGATGCGGGTCCGGCACACCACGGCCCTGCCCACCAACCACGTCACTTTCGTGTCCATGCCGGACTCCTCACAGGGCGGCAAGGCGCTGCGCGTCGGCGGGCAGAACGGCGCGCTGCAGTGGAACCGCGAGAGCGACGACGCGACGCTGCCGGAACAGAGCCCGGCCGGTGTCGCCCTCAGCACCCCGATGGCGACCGGCCGGTGGCTGTGCCTGCGATACCAGATCGACACCACCGCCCAGTCCATGCGTACCTGGGTCGACGACCAGGAAATCGCCGGACTGCACGTGGACGGGCTGCCGACCCAGAACGTCGACGGGCAGTGGCTCGCCCGCAGGACCCCTCCCCGCCCCACCGGCCTGCGCCTGGGCTGGGAGAGCTACGGCACCGGGGACGACACGCTCTGGTTCGACGACGTGGCCCTGGGCTCCTCACCGATCGGCTGCTGACGCCCACATGGAATGTGCCGGGACGACAGGATCTGAACGCGCGGCAGTTGTCGATTCCTTGATCCGTACGGCGCGCAGCACCCGCCTGGTGGACCGGTCAGCTGCAGGCCCTCGGCCTGGGCCCTGACTCACCCGTCCGTCGAATCAGATGGATATCGAGCTCATCGACCCCTCACGCAACAAGGAGATCAGGTGAAACGTCGTCACACCTTAATAGCCACCGGCGCCGCCGGTGCACTGATCCTGGGTGGCCTTGCCCTCGCCACCCTGCCCGCATCGGCAGCCGCCACCGGCTGCTCGGTCGCGTACAAGGTGCAGAGCGAATGGCCGGGAGGGTTCACCGCGGGCCTGGCCATCACCAACCTCGGCTCCCCCGTGCGAGGGTGGACCGCGACGTTCGACTTCCCGAACTCCGACCAGAAGGTCACCAACGGCTGGAGTGCAACCTGGGCACAGTCCGGAACCCACGTGTCCGCCACCAACCTCGACTGGAACGGGACGCTGGACACGGGCGGGTCGGCGTCCATCGGGTTCAACGGTGCGTGGAAGGGCGCCAATCCGCAACCCGCATCGGTTGCGCTCAACGGCGTGACCTGTACCGGCTCGGTGACATCCCCGACCCCCAGCCCCACCACCACACCGACTGGCGATCCCAGCGGTCCGGCCCCGGAGCTGAAGGTTTCCGGCAACAAGATCGTCACCGCGAGCGGCAAGCCGTACCGACTGCTGGGCGTGGACCGCTCCAGCGGTGAATACGCGTGTGTTCAGGGCAAGGGACTGTGGGACGGCGGCCCGGTCGACCAGGCTTCCGTCGACGCGATGAAGACCTGGAACATCCACGCGGTACGTGTGCCGTTGAACGAGGAATGCTGGCTCGGCCTCAACGGCTCGCCCAAGGGGACCACTTACCAGCAGGGCGTCAAGGAGTACGTCAACCTGCTCGTCGCCAATGGCATCACCCCGATCCTCGACCTGCACTGGACGCGGGGCGCCTATACCAACGGGCCGGACTGGCACTGCAAGGACGCCACCGCGACCTGCCAGAAACCCATGCCGGACGCGCAGTACGCCCCCCAGTTCTGGACCGGTGTCGCCAACGCCTTCAAGGGCAATGACGCCGTTGTCCTCGATCTGTTCAACGAGCCGTACCCGGAGATCGCCGCCGACTGGGACAAGACGGTCGGCTGGCAGTGCTGGCGCGACGGCGGCACCTGCACGGGCCTCCCGTACGAGACGGCCGGCATGCAGGACCTGGTCGACGCGGTCCGGGCCACCGGCGCGACCAACGTCCTCATGCTGGGTGGCCTTGAGTGGGCCAACGACATGCGCGAGTGGCTGACGCACATGCCGAGCGACCCGCTGAACAACATCGCCGCGTCATGGCATGCGTACAGCTTCAACGCCTGTGCGACA
Source organism: Streptomyces sp. NPDC005303 (assembly GCF_040607335.1). Lineage (NCBI taxonomy): Bacteria > Bacillati > Actinomycetota > Actinomycetes > Kitasatosporales > Streptomycetaceae > Streptomyces > Streptomyces sp. NPDC005303. The sequence continues at coordinate 85,150 of NZ_JBEXGM010000035.1, forward strand.
GTGTCCTGCTGGGACAGCCAAGTCGCGCCGCTCGCCCAGCATGTGCCGGTCGTCATCGGTGAGTTCGGCCAGGACAACTGCGGCTTCGACTACATGCAGCAGTTGGCGGACTGGGCCGACGCGCACAACATGAGTTATCTCGCGTGGACCTGGAACCCCTGGGGATGCAGCAGTGGTGGCGTGCTCATCAAGGATTGGGCGGGCACCCCGGAACCCGGCGTCGGAGAGGGTCTGAAGGCCCACCTGATCAGCCAAGACCCCTACTCGACCCCATAACCGGGTGCCCAGCTTCTCGCCCGGGTCGTCGACGGCGCACCGGCCGGTGCGGAGATCGTGCTGGTCGGTGTCTGCCTGCGCCCCGACACGGTCGACCCCGGGGTGATGGCCGGCAGAGAGCTGGACACGTAGGTGTTGGGCCGTTGGGCCGAGCGTGCTCCAGCCGGTCCGATCCGGGCGAGGCCGGACGGTGTGCTGATCACCCATACCGGCAGAACGGCCGGAGTGGCGAGAACGGAGCCGCCGGGACCGGTGTGGTCGGGCCCGGCGGTCGCTCCCCGGGGCGAAGGGTGCGCTACGGCCGGTTGAGGGTGATGGAGTTGACCGGCGTGAGGTTCTCGTAAGTCCAATCGTCCTGATCGAGGGTCTCGTAGCAGTTAGTGCCGCCGTAGTTGTAACAGAGGCTGGCGGTGGCGCCGCCGTACTGGTTGTTGAGGACCGCATGCTCCCCGTACTGGTTGCTCAGGTTGTGGTAGCCGTAGCTGGAGTACTGGACCGTCGGGTGCGGGTCATTGAAGGGTTCGACGCCCTGGGCCCAGATACACACGTTGCCGGACCTGCATCCGTACACCGTGTCGTCGCCAGCGGCCCCGGCCTGGGCAGTACCGCTCATCGTCACCACTGCTGTGGCCACGGTCGTGAACGCGGCCACAGCACTTATCACCTTGCGCATGTTCCCCCTAGTGGGTGGCCTGCGTCGTCGCAGGCAGAGCTGCGAGTTGACGGGAGCAGATGCGGTGATCCCGCCATCCACTCACGAGTAGCAGCCCGGGCGACCGAGCAGGTCCTAGGGTCTGTCCGCAATGTCAGGGGAGCCAGAGTCGTAGGCAGGCGAGGGTGACCAGGGCCTGGTAGTGGCGGGCGAGTTTGTCGTAGCGGGT
>NZ_JBEXGM010000036.1:0-84402 GCF_040607335.1 Streptomyces sp. NPDC005303
CCGACACCGACAAGGTCAAACCCCTCACACCGACCGGCACTTCCGTCACGTACGACCAGGCCACCGGCAAGGCCAAGGTCACCTGGGCGAAGAACAAGGAGATGGACCTCGCCGGGTACAAGGTCTACCGGCGGCTCAAGGGCACGTCGTACGGCACCAAGCCGCTCACGGTGACGACCGGCACCTCGTACACGGACGCTCCGCCGCCCACCGGCGCGACGTACTACTACGAGGTCCGCGCTCACGACAAGGCGGGCAACACCTCGGGCGGCAGCGCCGACCAGCCCGTCACCACCGTGGACACGACTCCGCCCGCGGCGCCGTTCCTGGAGATGGACGCGTGCCCGGACGACCAGCCCTACGCGGCCCCGGAGCTCGTCACCACCGCGGAGAACCGGGCCGACATCGCCTGGTACGAGCTCCAGCGGCTCGCCCCGGCCACCAACACCTGGGCCACCGTGTACGCCGGCGCCAAGGGTGCGGTCTGCGACACGGGGCAGCCCGCCGACGGCAGCAAGGTCACCTACCGCGGCCGGGCCCGGGACGCCGCCGGGAACTGGTCCGTGTACTCGGCGGCCACACCGTTCACCACCTTCGACATGACCCCGCCGGCGACCGCCGCCGACGCCCGCGTCGAGTACCGCTCGGGCGTCCCGCACCTGCTCTGGTCGGCCGTCGACGGGGCCGCGCGGTACGAGGTCCTGCAGTACGACCAGGCGACGGGCGGCTGGCTCGACGCGCTGCCCGGCGCGGCCGGCACCACCACGCAGACCGACGTCGTACCGCGCCAACTGGCTGCCGTCGCCGACTCCTACCGGTACGCGGTGCGCGCCCAGGACACGAAGGGCAACGCCTCCGCGCCGGTGGAAATCGCCCTGCACATGGCGGACCGGTCGGAGGCGATCGCCCCGTACGAGACCACCGCGACCCGCTCGGCCGGCGGCGTGTACGTCTCCTGGGCGAGCGCCGACCCGTGGACCCACGACAGCGCCCCGCTGCTCACCTACCGGATCGAGCGGACCGACCCGGCGACCGGCGAGACCGTCGTCGTGGACAAGTGCGGGCCGGACAGCGCGGATCCGTCGGTGGACTGGTGGTGGGCGGGTGACGACGCTCCCTCCTACGCCGGACGCAAGGTCCTGCGCGGCACCTGCCAGGACGTCTCCGGAGCCTCCGAGACGACGTACGAGTACCGGGTCGTCACCGTCGACCCGTACGGACACGCCTCTCGGCCCGGTCCGGCGGCCACTGAGACCACCCCGGACACCAAGCGTCCGGATCCGGTGCAGAACCTGACCGCCGAGCAGGTCCCGCTCGGTGTACGCCTGACCTGGACCCCGCCCGCCGACGACGACGTCTTCACGTACTACGTGTGGCAGGGCGTCACCGACCCGGAGTCCGGCGAGACGGTCTGGAAGCGGAACTGCTGGAGGGGCGAGTCCCTTGCCGAGACCGAGATCCTCTGCCCGACCGTCGCGGACGGCGCGACCCACGTCTACCGGGTGGCCGCCGTCGACGCCCTGTGGGACGAGGGGCCGGACTTCTTCCACACGGCCGACGTCTCCGTGACCCTGCCCGACACCCGGCCGCCCGGCTGGACCGGCACCGAGATCGTCGAGGACAGCTACCCGGACCTGTCCGTCGGCTGCTTCGAGAGCTCCGGCCTCGGGGACTGCCCCCGGTTCACGCGTTACCGCGTGGAGCGCTGGGACCCGGCGACGAGCGCCTACGTCACGCTGACCGAGGGGGCGACGGGCGACACCCACTCCTTCATGGACAAGACCGTCCACGAGGACCGGCTGGCCCTGTACTACTACCGCGTCGTCCTCCTGGACTCCGAGGGCGCCGAGACCGTGGCCCGCTCCACGGCGTACGGCATCTGGGAGTACGAGTTCTGACCGGCAACGGGAAGGGGCCCGGAGAGATCTCCGGGCCCCTTCCTTCAACTGCCGCCTAGTCCTTGGCCTTCTTCGGCCGCCACACCACCAGCGCGCTGGTCTGCTGGACCTCCTGGTACGGCACCAGGTCACGGCGGTACGACGCGTGCACCGCCGCCTCACGCTGCTGGATGGCCGCCGCGGCCCCCTCGACGGCCGCCTGGAGCTCGGCCACCCGGGACTGCAGCGCCGCGACCTGGTTCTCCAGTTCGATGATGCGCTTGATGCCGGCGAGGTTGATGCCCTCGTCCTGCGACAACTGCTGGACGGTGCGCAGCAATTCGATGTCCCGGGCCGAGTAGCGCCGGCCCCGGCCCGCGGTGCGGTCCGGGGACACGAGGCCCAGGCGGTCGTACTGACGCAGCGTCTGCGGGTGCAGGCCGGAGAGCTGGGCCGCCACCGAAATGACGTAGACCGGGGTTTCCTCGGTCAGTTCATACGGGTTCCGTCGACGACCGTCCATCTCCGTCATGCTCCTTTCGCGGCCTGGAACAGCTCCGCCCGTGGATCCTCACCCACGGTCGCCTCGCGATACGCCTCCAGCGCGTCACGAGCCTTCCCCGACAGCTCGGTCGGGACACTCACCTCGACGGTGACCAGCAGGTCGCCCCGGGTGCCGTCCTTGCGGACCGCGCCCTTGCCCCGCGCCCGCATGGTGCGGCCGTTGGGCGTGCCCGGGGGCAGCTTCAGCGTCACGGCGGGGCCGCCCAGTGTCGGCACCCTGACCTCGCCGCCGAGCGCCGCCTCCGAGAAGGTCACCGGGACCGTCACCGTGAGGTTGTCGCCCTTGCGGCCGAAGACGGGGTGCGCGGCGACGTGCACGGTGACGTACAGGTCGCCCGCGGGGCCGCCGCGTTCGCCCGGCGCCCCCTTTCCGCGCAGCCGGATCCGCTGGCTGTCCGACACCCCGGCCGGGATGCGGACCTGCATGGTGCGGGAGGACTTCGCCCGCCCGGAGCCCTTGCAGATCTCGCAGGGGTTCTCCGCGATCAGGCCGCGGCCCTTGCAGTCGGGGCAGGGGTCCGTGAGGGAGAACCCTCCGCCGGAGCCCCTCGCCACCTGGCCGGTGCCCACACACGTCGGGCACACGCGCGGGTTGCCGTTGGCGTCGCCGGTGCCCGAACAGGCCTTGCAGGGGGCCTGCGAGGACATCCTGAGCGGGACCGTCGCGCCCTCGATCGCCTCGGTGAAGCTGAGGGTGACCTCGGTGTCGATGTCCTGCCCGCGCCGGGGCTGGACGCGCGTGGTTCCGGAGCTGCCCCGGTTGAACAGGCCCCCGAAGACGTCTCCGAGTCCACCGCCGAAGCCGCCGGCTCCCTGGCCCCCGCCCTGGGCGCCGCCTCCGAAGAGGTCGCCCAGGTCGAAGTTGAAGGAGCCGCCCGCGCCGCCCGGACCCGGGCGGAAGCCGCCGTTGCCGAACAGGGCGCGGGCCTCGTCGTACTCCTTGCGCTTCTTGGGGTCACCGAGGACGTCGTTCGCCTCGGAGATCTCCTTGAAGCGCTCCTCGGCCTTGGTGTTGCCCTTGTTGGCGTCCGGGTGGAACTCGCGGGCGAGTTTCCGGTACGCCTTCTTGATCTCGGCCTCGGTGGCGTCCTTGGGGACGCCGAGGACCTTGTAGTAGTCCTTCTCGATGAAGTCCTTGGTGCTCATCCTCGACGCGCCCCCTTTCCGGTGTCCCGATCGTTCTCTTCGACCTCAGCCCTCCTCAGGGCCGTTGTCCTTGTCGTCGCCGGCCTCGGACCCGTCCTCGGCCTTGACGGTCTGCGCGCCCGGCTGCGGTTCGGCGACGGCCACCCGCGCGGGGCGGATGGTGCGCTCGCCGATGCGATACCCAGGCTGCAGAATCGCCACGCACGTCGTCTCGGTGACATCCGGCGCGTAACTGTGCATCAGGGCCTCGTGGATCGTCGGGTCGAAGGGCTCGCCCTCCTTGCCGAACTGCTGCAGGCCCATCTTCGCCGCGACGGTCTCCAGGGACTCCGCGACGGACTTGAACCCGCCGAGCAGTTCCCCGTGTTCGCGCGCGCGGCCGATGTCGTCGAGCGTGGGCAGGAGTTCGGTCAGGAGGTTCGCGATGGCGATCTCCTTGACCGTGATCCGGTCCCGCTCCACCCGGCGTCGGTAGTTCTGGAACTCGGCCTGGAGCCGCTGGAGGTCCGCGGTGCGCTCGTCGAGCGCCTTGCGCGACTGGTCCAGCTGGGCCGTCAGACCGGCGATCTGCGCTGTTGCGTCCCCGGCCGGGGCCGCCCCTTCCTGGGGGGCGGCCTTCGGCTCGGCGTCGTCGGGGGTGGCGCCGGAGGGGACGTCGGGCTTCTCGTCGAAGCCCGGGGTCTCCTCCGTCACGCGGCACCGTCCTTGCGCTCGTCGTCCACGATCTCGGCGTCCACGACGTCGTCGTCCGCCTTGGCCTGCGAGGCGCCCTCACCGGACTCGTCGCCGCCGGCGGCCTGTCCGGCCTGGGCGTCGGCGTACATGGCCTGGCCGACCTTCTGGGAGACCGCGGCGACCTTCTCGGTGGCGGTGCGGATCTCCGCGGTGTCCTCGCCCTTGAGCGCGGCCTTCAGCTCCTCGACGGCGGCCTCGACCTCGGTCTTGACCTCGCCGGGGACCTTGTCCTCGTTGTCCTTGAGGAACTTCTCCGTCTGGTAGACGAGCTGCTCGCCCTGGTTGCGGGTCTCGGCGGCCTCGCGGCGGCGGTGGTCCTCCTCCGCGTACTGCTCGGCCTCCTGGCGCATCCGGTCGACCTCGTCCTTCGGCAGCGAGGAGCCGCCGGTGACGGTCATCTTCTGCTCCTTGCCCGTGCCCAGGTCCTTCGCGGTCACGTGCATGATGCCGTTGGCGTCGATGTCGAAGGCGACCTCGATCTGCGGGACACCGCGCGGGGCCGGCGGCAGACCGGTCAGCTCGAACATCCCGAGCTTCTTGTTGTACGCCGCGATCTCGCGCTCGCCCTGGTAGACCTGGATCTGCACGGAGGGCTGGTTGTCCTCGGCGGTGGTGAAGATCTCGGACCGCTTGGTCGGGATCGTGGTGTTGCGCTCGATGAGCTTGGTCATGATGCCGCCCTTGGTCTCGATACCAAGGGACAGCGGGGTCACGTCGAGGAGCAGGACGTCCTTGACCTCACCCTTGAGGACACCGGCCTGCAGGGCGGCGCCGATGGCGACGACCTCGTCCGGGTTGACGCCCTTGTTGGCGTCCTTGCCCCCGGTGAGCTCCTTGACGAGCTCGGCCACGGCGGGCATGCGGGTGGAGCCACCGACGAGGACGACGTGGTCGATCTCGTTGATGGAGACGCCCGCGTCCTTCATGACGTTGAAGAACGGGGTCTTGCAGCGCTCCAGGAGGTCCGCGGTCAGCTGCTGGAACTGAGCCCGGGTGAGTTTCTCGTCCAGGTGCAGCGGGCCCTCGGCGGAGGCGGTGATGTAGGGCAGGTTGATCGAGGTCTCCGTCGAGGAGGACAGCTCGATCTTCGCCTTCTCGGCGGCCTCACGCAGACGCTGCAGCGCCATCTTGTCCTTGGCGAGGTCCACGCCGTGACCGGACTTGAACTGCTGCACCAGGTAGTCGACGACCCGCTGGTCCCAGTCGTCACCACCGAGGTGGTTGTCACCGTTGGTGGCCTTCACCTCGACGACGCCGTCGCCGATCTCCAGGAGGGACACGTCGAAGGTGCCGCCACCGAGGTCGAAGACGAGGATCGTCTGGTCGTCCTTGTCGAGGCCGTACGCGAGCGCGGCCGCGGTGGGCTCGTTGACGATGCGCAGGACGTTCAGGCCCGCGATCTCGCCGGCCTCCTTCGTCGCCTGACGCTCGGAGTCGTTGAAGTACGCCGGGACGGTGATGACCGCGTCGGTCACCTTCTCGCCCAGGTAGGACTCGGCGTCCCGCTTCAACTTCTGGAGGATGAAGGCGGAGATCTGCTGCGGGTTGAAGGGCTTCCCGTCCAGCTCCATCTTCCAGTCGGTGCCCATGTGCCGCTTCACCGAACGGATGGTCCGGTCCACGTTGGTGACCGCCTGGCGCTTGGCCACCTCGCCGACCAGCACTTCGCCGTTCTTCGCGAAGGCGACGACGGACGGCGTGGTCCTGGCACCCTCGGCGTTGGTGATGACGGTGGGCTCGCCGCCTTCGAGAACGCTGACGACGGAGTTAGTCGTGCCCAGGTCGATGCCGACCGCACGTGCCATGGTTGATTCCTCCAGCTGACTTGAGTGGAACAGGCTCAAGTGTGCACGACACCTCCCGCTCGGTCAACAGACCTGAGTCGCGCGGACTCAACTCTTATCCGTTCCTTACACGCAACTGGGTTCTGACCTGCGTCGATACCGAACGAGGAGCGCTGTTGGGTCTCACACGAAGGAGTGCGAGGACGACGACCAGAGCGCCTCCCGCGACCCAGAGGGCGCCCGTCGCGGCGATCCAGCCGAGGTGCACCAGGACCCCGACGAGTACCCCGCCGAAGGCCTCGACACCGAGGACCACGGACGCCCCCTGCACAGTGAGCCCGAGCCGCCGCAGCCGGTGGGCGAGATGGTCGGGGGCGGCCCGCAGCAGCGGCCGCCCGGAGAGTCCCCGGGCCAAAACGACGAGCACGACGTCGGCGCTCACCACCGCCGTCAGCGCGAACAACACCCCTGCCCCGGAGCCCAGTTCCTGCCCCGCGCGGGTCGTCACGGCCGCGGCCGCCAGCACGAAACCGGTGAACAGCGAGCCGCACGCGCCGAGTCCCGCGCGCGCGGGATGCCAGTTGTGCATCAGGAACCCCGTCAGCGCTGCCGCCAGCACGCTCAGCAGCACGGCGAGCCCGTCCATCACCTCGGCCGCCGCCAGGACCCCCGCCCCGAAGGCGGTGACGACACCGACGGTCCCGGCGAGTCCGTCGGCGTGGTCCAGCGCCTTGAACCCGAGAGCGACGAAGACGATCCAGCCGACCGCGAGAATCCCGGCGGGCACCCCGGTCTCCTCGTACGGCACGACACACGCCGCCGCCACGGCCGTACCGCCCACGAGGAACCGCGCCTTGACCCGCCGCACGTCGGCGACGAGCCCTAGGAGGGCCACGCCGGCCCCGGCGACGAGCAGCCGTCCGGCCTCGGGGCCCAGCGGGGTGACGCCGCGCCAGTCCCCGACGAACGCCACCCCACAGGTGGCGGCCACCATCGCGACGCCGCCGGACAGCGGCATCGGCCGTCGCCATCGCCGGTCGACGATGCCGAGGCGCAGGGCGGCCACTCGCAGCACGGCGGTGAGCACGGCGGCGAGGAGCAGGGCGGAGGTGGCGGCAAGGATCCCGTAGAGCACGAGCCTAAATTAGCGCCGTATGTACCAATTCATCACGAATAACACGATCGGGTTTTAAGGTAACCCTCAGCGATTCAGATCACCCCCTGCCCGGATACATTGCGACGGATGATGGGGGTAGTCTCAGACGGACTGCATAAGTTACCGCTTAGTAATGACGAGGTCCCTTCTCACGGATCCCTCGTAGACCCCTCGCAGGCCCGAGGAGCCCCGAAATGCAACTCGCCGCGATCATCGTGTCGCTGGTACTGATCGTGGTCGGCGTGGCCCTGTTCGCCCGCGCCCTCCTCCAGATCTACACCTTCATGCGGCTCGGTCAGGACGTGCCCGCGGGCACCCGTACCGACGAACCCGGCCGGCGCACCGTCACCGTGGCCAAGGAGTTCCTCGGCCACACCCGGATGAACCGTTGGGGCATCGTCGGTGTCGCGCACTGGTTCGTGGCGGTGGGCTTCTTCACCCTGCTGCTGACGATCGTCAACGCCATCGGGCAGCTGTTCCAGGCCGACTGGCTCCTGCCGGTTCTCGGCGACTGGGCGCCGTACAACGTCTTCGTCGAGTTCATCGGCACCATGACGGTCCTCGGCATCCTGGTACTGATCGCCATCCGGCAGCTGAGCCACCCGCGCAGGCCGGACCGCAAGTCCCGCTTCGCCGGCTCCAACTTCGGCCAGGCGTACTTCGTCGAGACCGTCATCCTCGTCGTCGGCGTCTGCATCTTCATGCTGCACGCGCTGGAAGGCGCCCAGCACCACGTGGACGGCTACGAGGCCTCCTTCTTCATCTCGTACCCGGTGGTGCACTGGCTCGAGGGCATGGACGTCTCGACGCTCCAGAACCTCACGTACTTCTTCGCCGGACTGAAGATCGCCACCTCGTTCATCTGGATGATCGTGGTCGCCCTGAAGACCGACATGGGTGTGGCCTGGCACCGCTTCCTCGCGTTCCCGAACATCTGGTTCAAGCGGAACGCGACGGGTGAGACCTCGCTCGGCGCCCTGCTCCCGATGACCTCCGGCGGCAAGCCGATCGACTTCACCGACCCCGGTGACGACGACGTCTTCGGTGTCTCCCAGGTCGAGCAGTTCTCCTGGAAGGGCCTGCTGGACTTCTCCACCTGCACCGAGTGCGGCCGCTGCCAGTCGCAGTGCCCCGCCTGGAACACCGGCAAGCCGCTCTCCCCGAAGCTCCTGATCATGTCCCTGCGCGACCACGCGCACGCCAAGGCGCCATACCTGCTCGCGGGTGGCGGCAAGACCATGGAGGGCGAGGAGAAGGCGTCCGAGGAGCAGCTGGCCGGAGTGCCCGCCGCGGCCCTCGCGGAGGCCGAGCGCCCGCTGATCGGGACCGCCGAGGAGAACGGCGTCATCGACCCGGACGTCCTGTGGTCCTGCACCACCTGCGGCGCCTGCGTGGAGCAGTGCCCGGTGGACATCGAGCACGTCGACCACATCGTCGACATGCGCCGCTACCAGGTGATGATCGAGAGCGCGTTCCCGTCCGAGGCGGGCACCATGCTCAAGAACCTGGAGAAGAAGGGCAACCCCTGGGGCCTGGCCAAGAAGCAGCGCCTGGAGTGGCTCAAGGAGGTCGAGTTCGAGGTTCCGGTCGTCGGCCAGGACATCGAGGACCTCACCGAGGTCGAGTACCTGTACTGGGTCGGCTGCGCGGGCGCCCTCGAGGACCGCGCGAAGAAGACCACGAAGGCGTTCGCCGAGCTCCTCCACATCGCGGGCGTCAAGTTCGCGATCATGGGCGGCGACGAGAAGTGCACCGGCGACTCCGCCCGCCGCCTCGGCAACGAGCCCCTGTTCCAGGAGCTCGGCATGGAGAACGTCATGGCGCTGAACATGGCGTTCGGCGAGGAGCTCGACGACGACGGCAAGGTGGTCGCCGAGTCCGCCAAGCCGAAGTCCGCGAAGAAGATCGTCGCGACCTGCCCGCACTGCCTCAACACGATCGGCAACGAGTACCCGCAGCTCGGTGGCGACTACGAGGTCATCCACCACACCCAGCTGCTCCAGCACCTCGTCGACGAGGGCAAGCTGGTCCCGGTCACCCCGGTCGAGGGCATCATCACCTACCACGACCCGTGCTACCTGGGCCGCCACAACAAGATCTACACGCCCCCGCGCGAGATCATCGCTGGCGTCCCGGGCCTGCGCAACGAGGAGATGCACCGCCACAAGGAGCGCGGCTTCTGCTGCGGTGCCGGTGGCGCGCGGATGTGGATGGAGGAGCGGATCGGCAAGCGCATCAACAACGAGCGCGTCGACGAAGCCCTCTCCGTGAACCCGGACATCGTCTCGACGGCCTGCCCGTTCTGCCTGGTCATGCTCACCGACTCGGTCAACGGCAAGAAGAACGACGGCAAGGCCAAGGAGTCCATCCAGGTCGTCGACGTCGCCCAGCTGCTGCTGCAGTCCGTGAAGACCCCGGTCGACCCGGCCGGCGAGGAAGCGGCGGAGAGCGAGCCGGAGCCGGAGCCGGTGAAGTAGCGGTCACCGTAGCGCCGTTCGGAGCCCCCAGGTCCCACCGGACCTGGGGGCTCCGGCGCGTCGGCGTTCAGAAGTGGGTGGCGATCCCGAAGACCCGGCGGAGCTGTGCCATGTCGTGCCGGTCACGCTCCGAGGGCTCATACCCCTGGTGGAACCAGACCTGCTGCTCGGCCGAGAGACACGGGACGGGCGTCCCGCCGACGGTCCCGGTCACGAAGGCGGAGGCCGGGTAGATGAAGGGCCGCTCCGGCTCCCCTGATGCCTGAACGGCGGAACCGTCCCCTGCGAAGACCAGCGGATGCAGATCGACCTCCCGTCCGCCGGGAGCGGTGAGCACGAACCGCACGGGCCGCCAGTCGAGGCTCTCCGCGAACCCGGCCGCGGCCAGCGCCGCCACGACGGCCGGCTCCTGTTCCTGCCGGTGCATCAGATCCAGGTCGCGGTGGTCCCGGGTCTGCACGCCGACCAGGGCGTCGATCCCCCACCCGCCCCCGATCCAGACCTCCGCCCCGGCCCGCCGCAACAGGTCCAGGATGTGCAATACGTCGTCCGCGTGCATCACTTGACTCCTGGGTCGTACGGGACTGTCGCCACCTGTCGAACACGTGCATCATTACCGGGGTCGTTGTCGATGATGCTGACGAGGTGAGCGGTGCGCATGCGGATCGGGCTGCTCGGGTGGATCGGGCGGCGCATGCGGATCGGGCTGCTCGGGTGGAGAGACGTGACGGGTACGACACCCCCGGGCGGCCCCCTCGTCACTGCCGCCCTCGCCGCCGCCCTCCTCCTCGCCGCCTGCGGCCCCACCCGGCACACCGGCTCCGCGGACCCCACCCCGGCACGGCCCGCCGACGCCCCGCCCCGGCTCCCCGTCCCCCAGGGGAAGGGCAGCAGGACCCCGGACGACTTCAACGGCGACGGCCACCGCGACCTCGTCCTGGGCGACCTGGTCAAGGAGCAGGCCCACGCCGACGACCCCGGCATCGGCATCGTCTACGGCAGCGGACGCGGACTCGTCCCGGGCACCCGGCAGTTGATCTCCCCGGGCCGGCAGGGCGCGGTCACCGACGGCCGACTCCCCGCCCTGTTCGACGCGGAGGCCACCTGCGACCTGGACAAGGACGGCTTCATGGACCTCCTCGTCTCCACCGACCCGCCCTACGACGGCCAGGGCCGGCCCCCGGTCCCGCTCCAGATCCTCTTCGGCTCCCCGACCGGCCTGGCCGGCAAGGCCGTTCACCTCACCGTCCCGGCCGCCGCCCGCTTCGGCAACGACTGGCCGGACCAGCCTGTCTGCGGCGACTTCGACGGGGACGGCGCGAAGGACCTCGTCCTGCACGCCAGTGGTGGCCATCTCACCTACCTGCGCGGCCCGTTCACCCGCGAAGGCACACCGAGCGGGGCCGACGCCCCCATCCCGTCACCGGGCGAGGTCCCCACGGGCCCGGCCGCCGACGTCGACCGCGACGGCTACGACGACCTGATCGTCCGTACGGCCCAGGGCACCGGCCCCTCCGCCGTGGTCCTCGGCGGCCCGGCGGGCCCCACCCGCACCGGAGCCGCCCTGCCGTCCGGCATCGACGTGGCCCTCGGCTCCTTCGGCCACGGCAAGGCCCTGGACGCGGCGGTCGGTGCCATAGGCGGAACGTCTCTGCGCTACGACCTCCCCACCGCCGTACGCGGAAGCCTGGATGCGGCGGGCTCGGTGCTCGACGCGGCCGACTTCGACGGGGACGGCCGGTCCGAACTGGTCTCCAGCGGCTCGCGACTTCGGATCTTCCCAGGCCGTACGACCGGACTGTCCCCGAAGGGAACGGTGACCGTGGAACCCCCCGCCGCCGGCACCACCCGGGTCGTCGCGGTCGGCGATTTCGACGGCGACGGAAGGGCGGACCTGGCAGTGCGGACGTATCAGAGCGAGACGAAGGACGTCGTCGCCGTCTTCACCGGCGCGAAGAAGGGCCTCGTCAGCCCCGCGCCGACCGTCACGTTCTCGACGTCCGCGTTCCTCACAAGCCCCGTAGGGGACGGATGAGAGCTCCCTTAAGGGATGTCACAGCTCGGCAGCAAAGCCGTCCCCGAAACGCCCGGCCGCGCCCGTCACTCTCCAGGACCAGGTACGTTCGAAGACGTGGCTGGATTCAGGATCGGACGCGGCCGGGACAACGGCGCTCCTCACGCGCGACCGCAACAACCTCCGTACGGGCAGCAGGCGCCCCAGGGACAGCCGTACGGCTATCCCCCCGCGCCGCAGCCCCACCCGGGCCAGTGGACCCAGGGCGGCGCCGGGGGCTACGACGAGCCGGAGTACTTCGGCGACGGCTCGGGCGCCCCGCATCCGCAGGGCGGCCATGACCCGTACGCGGCGAACAACCCGGGCCACACCCAGGCGTTCTCGGTCGGTGAGGACCCCTACACCCCGGGCGGCACCTACCGCGCGGGCTCGGCCCCGGCGGGCCCCGTGGGTCCCCGCCTGCACTGGAAGGAACTCCTGAAGGGCGTCCTGTTCTCCCCCAGGCAGACCTTCCTCCAGATGCGGGACTACACGATGTGGGGCCCTGCCCTCGTCGTGACCTTCCTCTACGGCCTGCTCGCGGTCTTCGGCTTCGAGGGCGCCCGAGAGGACGCGATCAACGCCACCCTGTCGAACGCGATCCCGATCGTCCTGACCACGGCCGTCGCCATGGTCCTTTCGGCCTTCGTCCTGGGCGTCGTCACCCACGCCCTGGCACGCCAGCTCGGCGGCGACGGCGCGTGGCAGCCCACGGTCGGCCTCTCCATGCTGATCATGTCCCTGACCGACGCCCCCCGTCTGATCGTGGCCATGTTCTTCGGCGGCGACGCGTCCTTCGTCCAGCTCCTGGGCTGGGCGACCTGGGTGGCGGCCGGCGCCCTGCTGACCCTCATGGTCAAGGCCTCCCACGACCTCCCCTGGCCGAAGGCCCTCGGCGCGTCGGCGATCCAGCTGATCGCCCTGCTGTCGATCGTGAAGCTGGGCACGTTCTAGCGTTCCGGCGTTTTCGACGGAAAGGGCTCCCGGTACCGACCGGGAGCCCTTTCCGCTGTCGTACGGCCCCTCGGTCAGATCCCCTGAGCCGGCTGCCTTCCGATACGGTCCCGGGCCATGACGAGGAGTGACGACGGTGTGCCGGAGAAGGTGGCGTGGGTCCTGGTCCGGGACGGCCGGGTGCTGGTGACGCGCAGTCACGGCAGAGACCGCTTCTACCTCCCGGGCGGTCATCGCGAACCGGGCGAGTCCGACAGCGAGACCCTGGTGCGGGAGATCGACGAGGAACTGCGGGCTGCCATCGACCCCGCCTCCATGGTGCTCTTCGGCACGTTCGAGATCGGTCAGGACCATCCGGAGCACGGCCCCTTCCGGATGATCTGTTACACCGCCGATCACCGCGGTGAACTGACCCCGTCACGCGAGATCGCCGAGAAGGCGTGGTTCCGCCACGCCGACCGGGACCGCGTCTCAGCTGTCGACGAGATGGTCTTCGACGCGCTGCACGCGGCGGGGTGGCTCACCTGACCCCACGAGAGGAGCTGGGGGGTGCCTGGGCCTGAGCCAAGCCGTCCCCACCCCGCCCGTGATGCGCAGCCGGATCCACGTCTCGGATACTCGGGACGCTCAAGAGGCTTGCTGTCCCTCGGGGCAGCACGTGGATCAGGGAGACAACTTGCTGGCGAATCTGCTGCCAGGCCTGCGCGACGTCCGAGCTCCGCTCTCGACGGGATGCATCTGGCTCCTGACGCTCTGGCTGATCTTGGAGGACCGCGTTCCGACGCCCCAGAACGCTCACGGCGTCTGGGCTTCGCTGTATCGCCTCGGGAACTTGACAGGCCCTGCCGGAGTGCTCGCGGCCGGGGCGTTCCTCGCCTACCTCATCGGCGCCATGCTTGCCGTTCGAGTAGTCACTGTGAACGCGAGGGAAGCGCCGAAGGTCGCGCGGTTCCGGAGCGGCGGCACAGCCCTCGCGCCTCGCGTGTCACGTCTCGCTTATGACGACCTGGTCAGCTTCCTACAGGATCAGGAACGGCTGCCCCGCCCGGTCCCTGAGGGCACGGCGGCCGCGAACCCCGAGCGCGAGCGTGGGGAACGCCTCGTGGCCGGCCTGGCGGTACGAGACATCCTCGGTGAGACCCGCCAGCTACGGACCAAGCTGCTGATCGCCAGCTACGACTTGTTCAACGAATACGACCGAGCGGTAGGCGAAGCAGAGTTCCGCAAGAACGTCGCCTACGCCCTCCTCGGTCTGACGGCCACGCTCAGTTGGCTGCAATCACCTTGGTGGGCTCTCCTTCTGATTGTTTCCGCCCGGCTCCATGTGGCCGGTGTGGGAAGCGAGCAGGCAGCCAACGACGTCATCGTCCAAGCCGTGGTGGCGGGCCTCATCACCCCGCTCTCCATCACGGGGGCCGCGGGCGTGCCGGCTGTGCCTACGGGACGGAACCAGTGAAGGATCGAGGCACTGTGGAACCAGGTTGCTCAGGGCTCAGTCTCCGACTACGGCACCGCCGGCATGAGCGACCAGTGCCCGGGGCGAGCTGTGCTCGGTGGTGGTGGGTCACCATCGCCGCTCAGAGAGCTTCCCTCGACGGGGTGATCGGCTCCCCCGACTTACGTACGACAGGCAGGACACTCCACGGGAAGTTGATCCAGTCGTCGATCTGAATGACTTACCATGTCCTCTCGACCAGTCCGCACCACCAGGGGGCGGACGCCGCAGGGGGGTCAGGCATGGCAAGGATGTACCCGCGTCTACAGACTGGCATGAGGGTTCTCAAGGCTCGACGGATCAGCCGCGATACCGAGACAAGCTCGGCCCTCGATAGACAGAGAACCGAGATTGACGAAGCACTCGCCGGGACTGGGACCGTGACCGTGGCCGATGTGGTCGACACCACCGTCTCCGGGGCCGTGAACCTCGATGCACGGCCGAAGCTGGGTCAGTGGATGAGAGAACCCCTCTGGCATGAGTGGGACGCCATTGTCGTGACGGCACTGGACCGAATCACTCGGGAACAGTGGCACTGGGAACAGTTCGCGGAGAAGTGTCACCAGGGCGGCAAAGAGATCATCTGCCTTGATGACCCAGCCTTGGACATCCACACGACTACCGGACGCCTGATTGCCTACGTCAAGGCATCCCAGGCCGCCGAGTACAGGCAGGCAGTTTCCCGGAAACGAAAGGGACAGACCGAGTCTTTCCGGCAGGCTGAACTCTGGGGCGGGGGCATCTGGCCTTTCGGATATCGGCCAGTTCCGGTCCCCATGGAAGACGGAAAGATCAGATACAAGCTCTTCCTTGACCCGGTTACTTCCAAGCTGGTTCGAGAGGCATACGACCGGATCGTCAATCAGGGCGATTCCATGGGCAAGATCTGCCGCGACTGGAATGAACGAGGCATCCTGACCTCGAAGGACTATCAGCGGTCTGTGAACGCCGCCGAGCAGAAGGCGGGCGCTCAAGCCAAACTCAGGGGAAGTGTCTGGGCATCCTCGGCTCTGGGTGCCATTCTCCGGAAGCCGACCCTCAAGGGAATCGCAATGCACAAGGGCGAGCCCCTGTTGAAGAAGGGGAGGCCCGTCCAGTGGGCTGAGCCGATTCTTACAGACGAGGAATACGCAAGCCTCCAAAAGATCCTGGACGGATACAAGGAAGCCAAGAATGGAACTAGGCGGAACTCCGATCCGACTTCCGGCCTGTTTCTCTGCCTCTGCGCAGTTAAGCTCTATCCAGACAAGAGGGTAAACAAGAAAACCAGCAAGGGTGTGGTGGTCGGCACCAGGGTTAGCCACTACTACAGGTGCGGATCACGAATCCTTAACGGCAAGGCTTGCGATTACCAAGCATCATGGCCACGCGAACTACTCCTCTCGGAACTCGAATCGGGGTTCCTGCATCGCATCGGGGACAAGGAAGTAAAAACCCGCGTATGGATTCCGGGCACCGATCACCGGAAACAAATCCAGGAACTCAAATCGGCCAACGCGAACCTACTGACCGCAATCAAAACGGCTAAGAGTCCTGCTGTCGTTGCTTCCCTGGTCGAGTCTCAGGAAGAAAATGCAACGCTGCTGGCAGAACTGGAGGCCGAGCCGTACAAGCCCGGTCACTGGCAAGAGCACGGCACTGGAATAACCTACCGGCAGAAGTGGCAATCCATGGAAACCTGGGAGGAACGCGGCCCGTTCTTGCACCGGTCCGGTTTCCGGATGATTCCCATGGACGGCGGTGGCCACGAACCGAGCTTCATGCTAATGGCCCCCGAGGATGCCGGTGACGAGAAAGCCGAATACACCTCAAAGGAATACAACCAAATCATTCACCAGCACGCGATCAAAACGCTAGTGCACCTCGGCAAACTGGCAGCGACTGACAAGGAATAGGCAGAGGGGGAACGCTGCCCCCTACATTGGCCCCGGTCTTCGACCGGGGCTTTTCCATTTCCCCGCTCGGCCCCTGACCGTTTAAACGTCCTTCCTTGAAACCGCCAGGGGTGCACCTGTAGACATGTCTGAGCACACAGAAGCCAGGGCGACACAGGAACGGGCGGAAATTGGCCCACCACTGCCCACAAAGCCCCGGCGAAAGTTGGGCTTTCTCTTTTCCTGCAAACGAATGGAATACCCGTGACCGAGATTTCCCGTGTCGACCATGACTTGTGGCGGCGGACCATATCGCATGACCCGAGGGTGAAGCAGAACACCTATGCCGTCGCCATGGCGTTTGCCATGTTCGGCGACTACACAGACGGAACCGATGTATTTCCGTCCATGGCGACCATAGCCGAAATGGTCGGCCTATCAAGCGCGACGAAGGTTCACCCTCACCGTAAGAAGCTCGTCGAGTACGGCTATCTCACTGACACCGGGGCGCGTTCGCCCGCCGACACGGTTGTCTACCGTCTCACTGCCCCGGCTGAGGTTGTTGCAGCCGTCAAGGCTGGACGGGAAGCACGAAGCCACAGGAGGCCCCAGAGCGGCCCTTCGGGGACCGCTACGGCAAGCCCCGACCTCTCGGCACCTTCGGCCGGAGATCGGCCTTTCACGGCCCCGGTAGGGCCGATTGAGCTTTCCCTAGAGCAGAAGGCTTGGTTCCTGGGCGGGAGCGATGCGCGGTGCTGGCCGTGGGAGGAGATCCCTTACGCCCTGGCCGAGCATGCCTATCGGCTCTACACGGGCGAACAAGCGGCCTAGTGCCGCTACAGGTACAGGGGGTGTCCCCTTACGGGTACAAGGGGTATACCCGAGCGGGTACACAATCTCATAGGGATCTCAATAGAGATCCCATAGCTAATAGCTCATACAGAAGATGTACCCCTTCGGGTACACCTAGCCTTGGCCGATCGGAGAGCGGGCAGTAAGCCAGGCTCCCTAACAGGGCCTGTCTCTGGCCTAGGCCGAAAGCTCGAAGCTGCGAAGCAAAGCCGAGAGCTGACAGAACAAGGCTCCTTCGGCTTACCAGCCTCGGAACCTCTAGCCGCCAAGGCAGAGTGAACGACTCCGTAAGAGTCGGGAGCGACAGAAGAGTATTTCGCCGCCTTCGGCCAAGCCGTCGAATATCTAGGCCGGCTGAGGGCCTAGGGTGAATTCGCGTCCTCCACGGACGCTCTGATATCTAGAACTGAATCGGCTCCCGTGATCTCAAGCACCCGTTGAAACTGCGGAGCAGGGGCAACTAGCCGAAGGCTCGTCTGATGGTTAATGCGTAGCAGTAGGTTCAAGAAAGTTGAGTCTGCGAAGGTAACACCCGAGATATCCAGCACGATGCGTTGCTGTTTCGCAGCAGCAGTTTCCATCGCCTCGGCCAGGGGACCGAGGTTGTTCAAGTCGTATTCCCCATGAGCAACGATCACCCGAGTGCCGTTCACGTCGTGCTGGACCACTGCTCCAGACCGCTCGATGGGCGCACCAGCCTGGGGTGACGCCTGCCCGTGTCTTCCTTCGGCCTCACTCATGGCAGCAAGTATGCCGCACGTTCGTGCAGCCGACGAGGCTACCTTGCGGGGCTCTCAACGCTCTTTTACCCCGGCGACGACTACCCGACATAAGGGGAGGGGGAGGTCAAAAGGATCTCGGGACGCTTCCCCGCACCCGCAGCCTTCCCTTCGCGTGAGTGCGTGGGGGTTAGCCGGAAGTCGTGGGACCGGAACCCGGACCGCTATCCGGCCAGGGCTTCGAAATCTCACCATGAATCGCGCGGAGTGACGCGTGGGGTTTCGCGCGCCTTAACAGGTCTTCTACTCATGCAACAGCGACTTCGACCCTTCGGGGGTCGGGGGAGGAAGCGCACGGGGCGGTGCGAAGACGACGGCCCGGCTTCACGGCATGTCTCCAAATGTGGCCGTGGGGTCGGGCTGTCTTCCGTTCTGTCGCCGAACGCTGCGCTCCCCTCGAACGATCTCGAAGAGACATGGGACATGAACAACACAGTCGAGCTGAAGTGCTGGGCTTGTGAGAAGCCATTCAATATTCAGTACGGCCCTGGCAGGCCGCCCCGGTATTGCGGCCCTCCCTGTAAGAACCTAGCCCGCGCCATTGCGCGCCGAGTCCGCTACGTAGAACGCATTAAGCAACAGCGCGCGACACGCGCTGAGACGTCGAACATAGAGAACAACTCCGCCAAGTAGCGGATTACAGCCGCCCTCAAGCCGCCCCACCCATTTCCGGGTGTTGGGCGGTTTTTGCATTCCTGGCCCCTTCCGGCCCCGAACAATGAAGGAATACCAATGACTGACTGCGTCGACATATTCAAGCGCCAGGCAATGAGCGCCCTTGAAAATCGGAAGAAGCTGGTAACCGAGCTTCGCTCCGTCGAGGGTGACTCGTCCCTGAGTGACGCTGCGAAGCGCACGCGCGTCGAGCGGCTCGACCGGGACATCATGCGTCTGGAGGCCGAGGCCCGCGACGCTGTCGAGCGCGGCGAACGGGAAGCCGAGGTTCGCTCTCTGGCGGGCGGCCTGGGCGTGCTGACGCCTGCGGCACCCCCGGCCAGTGACGAGGGCTCCTGGCGGGCTCTGATGCCGTCGCTCAGCGAGTACCGCGCCCTGGTGGCCGAGGGTGTGCCGGGCGACGGCGGTTACACCGTCTCCCAGCAGACGGCTACGAAGTACATCGACGCTCTCAAGGCCAAGTCGACGTTCCTGCGCGGCCTTCCGGCCGAGAGCATCGTTCCCTTCACCTCGGCGACTTTCTCTGTCCCGCAGCTTGTGTCCTCGGACGGCATGGATTACGTCGAGGAAGGCCAGTCTCTCCCCGAGGGAGACATGGTCTGGGGTGAGGTCAAGTTCGAGCCGAAAAAGATCGGCCGGATTCAGTGGGCTTCGACTGAGATTTTGGAAGACTCCGCTATCGATCTGCGTAACTCGATTGCGAATAACCTTCTGCGTGACGCTTCGCTGAAGTTCGATGCCGACGCCTTCGTCGGCTCCGGTGCCAACCCGATTAAGGGGATTGTCTCCCAGGGTGTCTCTACGACTCTCGGCACGGGAAAGGTCACCGTCACCTATGACGACCTGGCCGACGCTGTAGCCCGCATTGAAGCCATGAACGGCACTCCGTCGGTCGTGTGGGCTTCCGTCGATATGGCTGCGGCTCTCCGTAAGGAGAAGGCCGCCGGGTCGGGCACCTATCAGGCTGGTTCTCCCACGGATTCCCCGGCTTCTACGGCCTGGGGTCTTCCGATTCTCGCTAGCGCGTTCCTGCCCGCTAAGACGGTTGTGGTCGCCGACGCTTCACGGATCGTGGTTGGCGTTCGTCGAAACGCCACGGTGCGCGTAAGCGAAGATGCCCGCTTCGACAAGGATCAGGTGGGCTTCAAGCTGACTATGCGTCTTGCTGGTGTCTCTCTGGCCGAGGCTTCCTCGGCTCAGATTGTCAAGGCTGCCGCTAGCTGAGATTAGCTGTGCCTCATCCCCTCGCACCCATTCCGGGTGCGGGGGGATTTCCGCGTTTCAGGGGCCATGGGCAGATAGGCAAAGACGCCTGGCCAATCGCTCGACCGCCAAAACCCGGTACGCCTCTTGAGGCTGTAACCGGCACCCGTAAGGAACCGCTTTAGCTCCGACAGGGCCTTTTGCTGATCTTCGCCGTTAGCGTGCTTGGGTGGGTGCCATCCCACAAAGCAGCAAACGGAGGAGTAAGGGGGCCAGAAAAACCGGTCAATGTTCCCGACGAAGTATCCACTTCGTTGCGACCAGTTCGTAAGACCCGCTTCCCGCAGCAGGTGCCGAAGCTCAGCTTCGGGGCTTCTATCGGGCCAGTGAGGGCGCTCAGGATATCGTTCTTCCAAATGGTCCCAACCGTCTTTTGGGCAAGTGGCCGGCTGCACCCCATCCCGAATACGGTAGATGAGAAGGGAAGCCCGCGTATCGCGCATGGGAGAGGGCCGGGGGCCCGGCATTTGGGCGACGTAGCCGACAGACTCCAAAGCTTCAGCTACGGCACTCAGCCGAGTGCGCCAGTGGTCTTCGTTTTCAGCCTTGGACCCTTCTTCTCTGATCTTCTGGTCGGGGTGCCATTCCACTTCGACGCAGAGTTCCGCACCGTCCGGCCAATGAGCCTCGGCTACGTAGAGAGCGCGACACCAGCCGTGCCCGGGTGGAATTTGGCGGCTAAAGATTGGCAGTCCCGCCTGCCCGCCTACTCGGGTCCAATGCTGGCCGATGCCGAGCTTATCCAAGTCATGGGTGACCACGGTGGGGCCGCTCTGCGGGTCTGTCGGGTTGTATGTCGGTTGCAGCACTTGAAGCCCATTCGCAGGATAAGGAAGACGTCAGAGCCAGTAGGACCAGTTCCCGCCCGCGCACTCGGGGCAAGGAACCTTCAGCCGTTCATTGCACGTCTCGCAGCCATCCAGGCCCCCGCAGAGGGGGCACCAAAGTTCCCGGTGACCGAAGCACATCCCGCAAATGGTTGAGATCTCGTTCAGGAACTCCAACAGCGAAGGCTTTCCGAGGTCGAATCCTCGGCGGCCTCCGCGCCTCGGGGGCCTCTCTGGGGCGACGGTCACGCCCTGGCCCCGTGCGTGCACTGCCGAATGTTGCGGGCCGCGTCGAACCGCGCGTTCGCATCGCCGGACTTCGCCGCCTCGTCGAGCTTCGCCTTCTCGTCCGCACACCGGGCGCAATCGGCCTTCGGCTTGGCTTCGTACAGCCAGTCATCCAGTGCCCCGAGGGGAACCCTCTGCGGACTCACACGGCCACCCCCCACACGGTCACGACAGGGAGCTTGCGGCCGTCACCTACGGCGCTGTGCGGATGGTTGCTGATTTCCCGATTGGCACTCGCCACGGCTTCAATTACGCCCTCTTCGCGGGCGTCTTCGCGGGAGTGAGAAAGCGCGGCGCATGTCATGCACCCCTCGACCCCGACCGGTTCAAGTCCAGGAATGTTCCTCGCTGAGGGTCCGGAATGGGATTCAGCGTGCGGCTTAGGCTCCAGCATCGATCGCCCCTCGGCTCCATGTCTGTCACATCATGGTGCCAAGGGGGGTGCATGGTTAGGCGTTTTATGCGCGTCTTGGGTTAAAGATCATGAGCGGCAGGCCGCCGACCATTCCGACAGCTTCGCCCTGGCGTCTTCTCCAAAGAGTGCGCTGCTCTCATATCCCGAGAACTCTTCGAGGTAGCTTTGAACGTCTCGGTCGTCACGGAGAACGAGCAATCCCGCCGAAGTTTCGATCGTGGCCAATGATGCGTCATAGATGGTGAATGTGTTTAGGGGCGTTCTTGGCGTAGGCGTGCCCATTGGGATGAGGCCGATTCGCACGTTCGGGAGATGAGTCAACGAAGCAAGCCGGTCCATCTGCTCGGCCAAGGCTAGCGGAGCGACCACAGGCCATCTAACGGCCTGCTCGGTAAGAATGAATGTGAACCGCTTCGTCGTGTCGTAGAGGACGGCTTGACGTTCCAGCTTTCCCGCCACAGCCTTACTTGTGTCTGCCGTGGAGTGCGCAAGACTTGCCCGCACATATTCAGGAGTGGCAAGAAGGCCGGTGATCATAGACAACAGGAAGTAGCGAATGTGCGCCGAGGACGCTTCGAGCGCCTTCAGCTCGGCTTGCCTCGTTCCTAGACCCTTGCGCCGCAGCTCTCGAAGGTTCCGCCATTCAGTGTTCGCAAGCCGGGCGAGTGAGGAGACTTCTTCGATCAAGCCCGGCGGCGCGTCGAGAGCTCTCAAGATTTGTTCAACGTCGACCAGCGATGGGCGCACTTTCCCATTCTCAATCCGGGACACCTTGGATTGAGACATGTTGCAGCGCGCAGCAAGCCGGACCCCTGAGAGTCCGGCTTGCTTGCGTAGTTCTCTGAGCTTCGCGGCCAGTTCCTGACTGGACTGGCCAAGTTGCTCGGGTTCGAACGTCACTCCTTCACATACTCCAGAAACGGGATCGACTCTGCCTCGGCGATTCGCTGGTACTCGACATACGGCGCGGGATCACCCTCGTACAGCTCTCGACTGATCTGCGTTCCGTCTTCCTCGTAATGCATGAGGACGACAGTCGACCGATCAAAGATCCAGAAGTCTTGAACGCCTCGAAGAGGATTCTCGCGGCCGGTCACATCGAGAATGCGGATATCCTCACCGGCGAGCGCGTGGGGCGCGTAGTACCGCGAGAACTCGAAGCGCAGATACTCGGAAAGAGGTTGGGTCAGGATGTGCACCCGCCCCTTCCTCTTCCCTTCCTTCCGAAGCCTTTTCAGATCTTCCGTGTATGACGACGTGTATGCGTGCGGGTCGATTCGCTTACCCGCTCGGAATGCCTTGATCTCTGCGGACTCCTGCGGTACGAGGTATTGAGGCAGGGTTTCCAGTCGCCACGCTTCCGATCCGATCCCCTGGAACATTGCCCGCCACTCGTCACCATCCAAGAGCACGGAACGCCTCCCGAAGCACGCTCTCGGGAATCTCGACCAGCCCCTCACCCGTGGGCGGCTGGAAGGCTTCGGACACGTCGCCCTGCACGACGAACGTTCCCCGCTTCGTGGCGTACACGTTGGGGCAGTCGTCTTCGCCGCACTCGCCGTTGCCGTTGCCGGTAAGCCGAGTCAGTTCTTCGCGCGCCATAGCGAAACCCCCTGATACATGGCCCCGGTTGGGCCGTCAGGCACGACGGTACGAGGGCGCATGTCGGGGCGTCTATGCGTTCACGCGACTATGCGCGTTGTCGCATAAACCGGTGTCACGGCTGATCTGAGTCCACGTCGGCCAGGCCCTCTCACGGCCGTACGCGGCCCCGTGCGGGCCGATCCTGCCCGTGGGGCACCAGGGGGCGCGGCGGTGGCGTACAGCCCGCCGGGGCGGCACCGGAAGGTCCCAGAGACGCCCGAGCAGCAGACCGCGTCCGGGCACATAGAAACCCCCATCCGAAGGCGGGGGCCAGAGCCTTTGACCTGCGCTTACGCGTCCCGGACCGTGGTGTGATGCTGCACCACTGGGGGATCAACCGACCACGGGAAATTAATCCAGATCGAGTCGTCCGTGCGCTTCCACACGTACTCGCACTTCACCAGGGACTGCGACTTCTCGTAGATGACCGCGGAGCGGACCTCGGCGACGGCGTCGAGGCAGAAGTCGCGGACCAGTTTGAGCGTCTTGCCGGTGTCGGCGACGTCGTCGGTGATGAGGACCTTCTTGTCGGAGAAGTCGATGGCGTTGGGGACGGGAGCCAGCATGACCGGCATCTCCAGGGTGGTCCCCACGCCGGTGTAGAACTCGACGTTCACCAGGTGGATGTTCTTGCAGTCGAGCGCGTACGCGAGGCCGCCGGCCACGAAGACTCCGCCGCGGGCGATGGAGAGCACGACGTCGGGCTCGTAGCCGTCGTCGGCGATGGTCTGCGCGAGCTCACGCACGGCGGTGCCGAACGCCTCGTAGGTCAGGTTCTCGCGTACGGCGCTCATACCTGGGTCCGGTGGAAGTTGAGGAAGGAGCGGGAGGCGGTGGGACCGCGCTGGCCCTGGTAACGGGAGCCGTAGCGTTCGCTGCCGTAGGGGAACTCGGCCGGCGAGCTGAGCCGGAACATGCACAGCTGGCCGATCTTCATCCCCGGCCAGAGCTTGATCGGCAGCGTGGCGAGGTTCGACAGCTCCAGGGTCACGTGGCCGCTGAAACCCGGGTCGATGAAGCCCGCCGTGGAGTGGGTGACGAGGCCGAGCCGGCCGAGGGAGGACTTGCCCTCCAGGCGGGAGGCGAGGTCGTCGGGGAGGGTGATCACCTCGTACGTGGAGGCGAGGACGAACTCCCCGGGGTGCAGGATGAACGGCTCGTCACCCTCGGGCTCCACGAGCCGTGTGAGGTCGGCCTGCTCGACGGAAGGGTCGATGTGGGGGTAGCGGTGGTTCTCGAACACCCGGAAGAAGCGATCGAGGCGCACGTCGACGCTGGACGGCTGCACCATGGATTCGTCGTAGGGATCGATCCGTACCCGCCCGGCGTCGATCTCGGCCCGGATGTCCATGTCTGAGAGAAGCACGCCCCGAGGATACGCAAGGCGCGCGGACCGACCACCATCGGACGGACCCGCGCGCCTGGTACCGATCTCTAGAGCCCCTCTTTAGTGCTTCTCCAAGGTCACCTGAACGACGCTGCGAAGCCGGGCACAGCGAGGACAGCGGACAAGCCGTCCGGGGCCGAGGCGCTCGGCCTGCTGCATCGGGAACGAAGCGGTGCTGAACACGTGCCCATCGGCACAACGGACGACGGTGCGCTCCATCAAGTCCTAGAGTCCCTTCCCCAAGAGCCGCGTCGGGCTACTGCTCACCTGACGACAAAAGCCACATTACGGGATGGACGGGACGACCCTCCAGGCGGCACTCCGGTCCCGCCCAGACCCTCTTCCACCCCTCCACCGTACGCCCCAACTCCCGCGCCCCGCAGCCCCGTCCACCCCGCAGACGCACTCAGGCCCACGGCTTCGGCGCCGAGGGCCTGGGATGAGGTAAGGTAACGTTGCGTTCGACACCGGCTCCGTCCGGCGTCTCACGCGGGTGTAGTTTAATGGTAGAACATCAGCTTCCCAAGCTGAGAGCGCGAGTTCGATTCTCGTCACCCGCTCCATGATGGAACCCCAGGTCAGCGGCCTGGGGTTTGTTTGTTGTCTAGTCCAATTTTGGGGTGTCGTGCCCCCTGTGTGCCCTAAGTCGCGGCTGCGCCGCCGACCAGAGGGCCTCCCAGTTCCTGGCCACCCCCATCGGCGCCAGAGTGTCTCAAATGACGAGACGCATTTTCCGTGACCTGGGTCACAGGGCGCGCAAATGGCGTTCAAGTCTCAATCGCAAAGAGCGAGTTCTTGGCGGTCTCACGGGCTGCGCTGCCCAATGGGAGGCTGCCTGCAGGAGCGTTCGAGCTACGTCGCTGGACGTGCCCTACCGCGGCCAGTAGCGAGGCGGTTCCTTGACGGGGTCAACCGAATCGAACCGCTGCTTGCTGCCGGGGTTCAGCCCTTTGATATGAATGAGCTGTTGGCCTTCCGCCGTGTCGAGTTCACGGACAATCAGAGGCATTGCGGCGATCACTGCCCCCATGGCCAGTCCGAGGCCCGCCATGCCCTTGTGGCCGTGACTGAACCGAATGTGATGCATGCCGGATTTTTTGATGGCGGCTGTCTCCGATGGATCCTCCAGCTGACGCCCGTCTTTGGTAAGGAATGCCTCGAAGCCTCTCTTCGCCGCGTCCGGAAGGAGGGCGAGATCCTTCTTCCCAGTCCACTTGATCTCGCTGACGTGGCGTACTTCGTGCCCAGGCAGCAGCCGCCTGAGCATCTCCAGCATCTGCACCGGGACGTTCTCGTCGATGAGGATTCGCATCAGGCAGCGCGTGGTCCTGGGCTGTAGCTGTCCACGTACAGGGCGAAGGAGACCGCATCGCGGGCGGCCTCTGCTGTCACGCCGGGGTAGTAGTCGGCGATCTTCTCAGGGGGGATGCCGTCCTCCACCAGCTCTGCGACAGCGTCGAACGGGACGCGAGTGCCGGTGATCACCGGCTGCCCCCCCTGCGTGTCCGGGTCCACACTGACGTGT
This sequence comes from Streptomyces sp. NPDC005303, assembly GCF_040607335.1. Taxonomy (NCBI): domain Bacteria; kingdom Bacillati; phylum Actinomycetota; class Actinomycetes; order Kitasatosporales; family Streptomycetaceae; genus Streptomyces; species Streptomyces sp. NPDC005303. Next base: position 25,771 of record NZ_JBEXGM010000036.1, read on the forward strand.
TGCTTGGGCCGCAGAAGGTGTGGGACCACAACGCCGGCGCGGGGCGCGAACTCCTGGAGGATGTCAGCCATGGTCGCGATGACCCGCTGCCCGGGGTGTTTGACGAGGTCCGTTGCGTGGTCGTCACTGTTGTCGCCCACAAGGACGATCGAGTCACCCTCAGCAACCAGGGAGTAGCTGGAGAGGTGCTCGACCTCACCGAATCGCTTCAGTGTGGCCAGAGCTTTGCGGATCTTCTGCAGCGATACGTCTTGCCGAAGGATCGCAAACGCGCGTAGCGCCAGCACGTCTCGGAAGGAGTAGAGAGCCGGCTTGGCCGCAAGCTCCGGGCGCAGGATGGGGCCATGGCCCCGATCTTGCCGCCATGAGCGCAGTTGCCCGGTGGTGGCCCCGGAGAGAGCTGCAGCCATACGAGTCGAGTACGCCACGGTCTACCCCCTCCAGTTCTGCGAGATCTTTCTACCCGCCAGCATCCCAGTTCTTCGCCTCAGGACGCTACCGGACGTACGAGGAGGCAGGACCGACGTCGGCACAGGACTGCCGAGACAGACCGATGGGCGTTGACCCAGGTGGCACGCTGATGGCTCATGGCCGCTCGGGGGCCAGCCGAAAGGCCGACCCCCGAACGAGAGCCGGAGCGGCTCATGCCTCGCAAGCGCCTCGCTGCCCGCCTGACGGGGTTTCGCGGAGCCTTGCGCGTACCTCATCGTCGATCCCCTGCGCCAATCTCCGCTGATGCTTCGCCGTCGAGTGCTGATAGATCAGCTGGGCCCGCTCCGAGGACTGGCCTGCGCGGACCATGGAGGTCCTTCAGCTTGGCGCCGGTGTCGGCGGCCAGGGTGTTGCCGGTGTGGCGGAGGTCGTAGAAACGGAAGTTGGCGGGCATGCCGACCTTCGTCCGAGCCCTGCGCCACTTGCGGCCGAAGGTCGAACGGCGGAAGGGAGCGCCCTTCTCCCCGACGAAGAGGAGGCCATCGCGCTCCTTCTCGGCGAACCACTGAAGGTGGCGGCGCAGCTCAGGGAGCACGAAGTCAGGCAGGTAGACGGTGCGCTTGCCCGCGCGGGTCTTGGGGTCGCCGGTGACCCGCCTGCCGTTGGTCAGCTCCGGTGAAGCCTGGCTGACGCGCAGGGAGCATTCGTCGAGATCGACACTGTGGCGGCGCAGTTCGGCCAGTTCCTCCGGGCGGAGGGAGGCGAAGGCACCGAGCAGGACCATCAGGCGCCAGCGCGGACCCATGGCATCAGCGAGGTCGAAGACCTGCTCGATGGTGGCGGTGGGCCGCTCGTCGGCCTCCTCCTTGCCGGCGCCCTTGATGCGGCACGGGGTGCTGCGGAGCAGGTCGTCATCGACCGCGGTCTGAAGGATGGCCTTCAGCAGGCGGTACGCCTTGGCGACCGTGGTGGCGCCGGTCGCCTCAGCCGCTCGGCCCGCCAGGTCCGGACGGAGGGCGGGGTGATCTCGTCCAGGTCCTTGCCTCCGAACGTCGGCAGAATATGGAGGCGCAGCAGACCGTCATAACGGTCGAGCGTGGTGGGGGCGAGGCCGCGTTCCTCCATCCAACGCAGTGCGTACTTCTCGAAGTTGACCGCGCCGGCGTCCGGATCACGCCATACGTCGCGCTCGATGTCCGCACGGACGAGGTTGAGCCAGTCCTGGGCGTCGGACCTGGTCTCGAACGTCTCCCGGCGCCTTGTGCCGCTGGCCGTCCGGTCCGAGGTACCGGGACTGCCATCGGCCGGAGGCGAACTTGCGTACGGTGCCGAACTCGCGCCGCCGCTGTGGCTTGCGTGCCGCCATCAGGCCGCCCTCCCGTAGCGGGTACGGCTACGGCGAACCGGCTCGACGGTGCGCGCCTCGACGTACTCGGCGATCGCGCTCTCGGGGACGCGGACCGGGCGGCCGAGCTTCACCTAACGGATGCGGCGCTCGGCGATCAGGCGGCGAACGAAGCGCTCGCCCGTCCCGAGCATTTCGCCGGCCTCGGCCACGGTCAGGAGGCGGTCAGGCACTCGCGGGCACCTCCTGCGTGGTGCGGGTGGTGCGCTGGGAGCGGAGGAAGACAGGGGGTATTGCGGTTCGGCGCAAGGGCGTTGGGTCCTTTACTCGGGGGCGGTTCGGCGTGGCCGGACGTTCGGCAGGCGGCGCCCGGACTACGCGGTGCGGATCCCCTGGAGGAGGGCCAGGGGCGAGACCCGTAGGGCGCGGGCGAGGGCGACGAGGTCGTCGATGTCGCAGCGGCGTTGGGCGCGTTCGATGCGGGACAGCATTGTGTTGGTCATCGGACGGCCGAGGGCGGTGACACGGGCGGCGAGCTCGCGCTGGGCGAGGCCGCGTTCGGTGCGGAGGATTTCGATGGTGCGGGCGGTCCGTATTCCGGCCGGTCCGATTTCCAGGGATCGTGCTGCCATAGCTCCATTTGTAGCTTCCATTCGCCGGTTTGGTTAACCGGCGATCGTCGACTATGTTGCGCCCGGCGGACGGGCGGGAGTTACCTCCGGGCGAGGGTCCGGGCATCCGTGGGTGTTACCTTCGCCGACCCAACAGCATGCTCTGACGTGGGGTGTTGTGTTGTAGCTTGGCGCCGCGACGGAAGTCAACGGTCTACCGATGTGATCCTCCTGGCTTCGCCTGACGGGGCATTATTTCGGCAACGGCCGATTCGGGTTTATTATTTTGGCGATGCCTTGCCCGCAGTAAGCGTTCGCCGTCGGCTGTCTGATTTCTCGGCGGAATGCTGGACTTGTGTGGCATGGATGTGGCTGTCTTGGCTATACGACGCCACCAGCCCTCCCCGCACCTTCGGACCGGGGCTGTGTGCAACCCCCTCCCTGTGCATCGCCCGACAAGGGCCGACCACACCTCCATGCCCCGACCCAGGAGCCGCCACCCGATGAGCTACGACGCCCGCGAATGGGTGTGGGACCACAGCGACAGCAAGGGCACCGCCCGCATGGTCCTCGCCCTGATCGCCGACCGGTGCCGCGACCGGCACTGCGTCGCGTACGCGTCCGTGCCCACCCTCATGAAACGCGCCAACGCCTCCCGCACCGCCGTACGCGACGCGCTGGCCAAGCTGATCGCCGACGGCGAGCTGGTACAGCTCCCCGATCGCAAGGGGCCCAGGGGGGAGACGTACTACCACCTCCCGGTTGCTGCCCGGTCCCTCGCCGAACAGGCCGCGGAGGGGGGTCGGAATCCGACCCTGTTGCCCCTTTGAAGGGGGGCCGGATTCCGACCCGCGGGGGAACGGAATCCGGCCCCCGGGGGATACGGATTCCGACCCGGAGGGGGTGCGGAATCCGACCCCCAGAACTGTAGAGAACCGAAGGTGAACGGTAAGAGCAGCAGCTCTGCCCCACTCATCTCCGCCATCGACTGGCAGATCGACGACGACGCTCGCGCCTAGCGGCGCAGATCGCGGGTGAAGCCGTATGAGGTGTTGCGATCCGCGACAAGGTGCAAGTGCGCCGACCGGAGCGGCTGCCCAGCCGCAGGGGGCCAGGGGTCTGCTTGTTCGCGGTTCCGTTCGTGGGGGACTACCTCGCGGCCGGACCCACGAAAATCTGTGTTGGCTGGAGTAGACATTAGGCGATGGGCCGGTTACGGTTTCTCTCGTAGTCGAGATCAAGAGGGCCCGGCAGAGATGAACTGCCGGGCAGCAGTGCGCAGGACGGTGCGGCGGTGGAGTTCCGAAGCCAGGGTTGTTGCAGGACGGCGACGGGACTGATGGCCGGACCGGGTGGCCCGCAGTGATCAGGGGCCGCCATGAGCAGGACCGCAGTACCCGCAGTGCAGTTTTCGAGTGGTACCCCGGTAAAGGCGTCTGACTGCGGGCGCGCGTACCGGGAGGTTCGGCAGTGGGGTTCCAAGCCAGAGCAGATGCAGGACGGGCGACGGGGCTGGCTGCCGGAGAGTGGCGCTCATTCCAGGCCACCAGCAGTACCGCAGTACCGGTTTGGCAAGTGATAGATCAGAGGAAGAACGGAGGAGCCGAGCGCCATCAGGATCGCCCGGACGAGTAGCAGGTCCGGGTACCGCAGGACATCGATAGTGAGGTGGTCTCCGGTCACGCATCCGCGATCCCCGCATCCCCGGCAGCATTCAGGCCGGGCACGCGGAAACAGAAGGCCGGCGCATTACTGGGGCCGGCAGATGGTGTAGCAGTTCCTTCGGGGCCCTGGTGCGAGATGGCACCAGGGCCCCTCCATGCGTTCCACAGAGAGGTGCAATGACAGCAGACCATTCCTTCGGCCGTCTCGACGACGACGACTACCCCGCCTACACCATGGGCCGGGCCGCCGAGCTGCTCGGCACCACCCAGAGCTTCCTGCGCGCCGTCGGCGAAGCCCGCCTCATCACCCCGCTGCGCTCCGCAGGGGGACACCGCCGCTACTCCCGCTACCAACTGCGCATCGCCGCCCGCGCCCGCAAACTCGTCGACCACGGCACCCCCATCGAAGCCGCCTGCCGCATCGTCATCCTCGAAGAACAACTCGAAGAAGCCCAGCGCATCAACGCCGAATACCGCCGCGCAGCCGAAGCGTCCAAAGCACCTGCGGCCTGAGGCAGTGCGTGATCATTACCTCAGATGACAGGGGGCGGGCGTGCAGGGCCTGCGTCAGCTGCCATGGTCCGGAAGTTCTCCATCGCCAACGTCTTCGGCGTGGGCGTTCTGCTGTGCTGCGCTGTTGCTGGTCCAGGCGGTCACCTCCGCCTTGCGCATGTTGCGGGAGGCGTACATCGGCTGGACGGCTTGAGACATGGCCGCGTCCGGTAGCTGCCGTCGCCCAAGCGGAGGGTGCTGTCGGCCGGACAGTGGGCCCCTCTCGCGGGTGGAGAGAGGGCCTGCCCTGGACAGGATCGGGATCGCGCGGCCATGGCTGCGCGACCCGAGGTGCAGCTGGGGACGGCTCTACCCCGGCCGAGAGCCCCTGGATGCCGGCGTCGGCTGAGAGCGTTCAACCGTGCCGAGACTGGAAGCGACGACGCTGCGGTCCTGGTCGCCGGCGTGCTGGTCGCCGGCGACCGGTGTGGCTCGGAAGGTACAGGGGCACCGGGCCGGAGCAGCAGGGATACGAGGCCGGGCTGCGGGCCGCGTGGCGGCTGGGGCGCCGCGTGCCCGGTGCGGCTGTCGTGCGGTTTGGAGGAGCAGACGTTCAGATGCTCGTCCAGGCTTCGAGGAAGGCTTTCCGTCCAGCAGGATCGTCCGACCTGCGGTCTGCGTGCAGGACGCGCCAGGCGGTGAGTTCGAGATCGCGGAGCCACAGTTCTCCGATGACCTGTGGCTTGAGGTCGGGGAGATGGTCGGACTCGACGAGCGCTTGACCGATCACCTCCCCGGCCGCGACGCGTTGGGGCGGGGTCATCTCATCGACAGCCGAGAGGATCTGTCGGGCCAGGGTGGTTCCTTCGCCCGCCAGGGCTTGCAGCACCTCGGCCTTGATGTTGGCCGGTAGCAGGTAGGCGGTGCCCGAGGACCTCCACAGGTCCGACCAGAAGTGTTCGCCTGCCTCGGTGGGGGCAGGGAGCGCGGCCAGCAGCCCGAGGAGATGGCCGATGGACGCGTAGCCGCCGGAGTGGGCAGCCGCGACGATCGCGATGCCGGCGACGCGCTCCACATCGAGATGCCGTGCTTCGAGGTCGGAAGCGAGGCCCAGTTGGTGTTCCAACTGGTTTGCGAGCGGGGCGGACATGTGGGGGCGGACCTCAGGAAGCATCGGCGATCCTTGCGGGTAGGCGAGCGGAGATGCCCGTTCGGAAGCCCTGATCGTTCCCCAGGACCGGCGGCTCTACTCGGCTTAGGGCGGCCCAATTGGCGGGACCGGGAAGCCGCACCACCGGCCGCGAGAGAGTCCACGCCCGGCCGGGGCGGCGCCTGGTTTTCGGACCGGCCTCTCGAAAGGCTGTCCTGTGGGATCTTCTAGCATGAACACATGTTTGCCAGGGGCGCCCGGGAGTCCGGGGGAGGACGGGAAGCCATGTCGCGTGACACCGCTGAGGTCGAGCGTGTGCACATTGCTTCAGAGCGCGGAGAGCAGCGCGAAGCCGGTTTGCCCCGCGGACCAGAAAACGACCGCTCGGGAGAGAACGCTGACACGGTTGCCGCTCTGGTGGAGCGGGCGGCCGATCTGGTGGAACCGATCAAGCCGAGGCTGCGCGGCTGGCTCCATGCCGGGATGGTCCCCGCGGCGCTGGTCGCGGGTGTCGTACTCATCTGCCTGGCTCCTACCCCGCAGGCGGCCTTGGCCTGCGGGGTGTACTCAGTCACCGCCTGGCTGCTGTTCGCGACGAGCGCCATCTACCATCGCGGCACCTGGGGGCCGCTCGGCGAGGCTCTTCTGCGACGTCTCGACCACGCCAACATCTTCCTGATCATCGCCGGCACCTGCACCCCCCTTGCCGTACTCCTTCTCCCGCCGGACCAGCGATCCGTGCTGCTGTGGATCGTGTGGACGGGGGCGTTGGCCGGCATCGCATTCCGGGTCCTGTGGATCGGAGCCCCGCGCTGGCTGTACACCCCGTGCTACCTGGCCCTGGGCTGGGCGCCGGTGCGCTACCTGCCCGGCTTCCTGCACACCGGCGGGGTGGCCGTCCCCACCCTGATCGTGGCCGGCGGTCTTCTCTACAGCGCGGGCGCGGTCGTCTACGCCCTCCAACGGCCCGACCCCTCACCCCGTTGGTTCGGCTTCCACGAGGTGTTTCACGCGTTGACCGTGGCAGCCTTCGCCGCGCACTACATCGCCATTTTCCTGGCGACCTGCTGAACGCCACATTGCACGCCTGCTGGCCTGTCGGCCTGCCCGCTCGCTCGCCTCACCAGCGGCCCGGATGCGCGGCGAGACCGGCGCACGGGTCACCGGGGTGCACGCCGGGCAGGAAATCTCCACCGGAATACGCGCTCTTTGGAGCGCTTAACAGCGACCGCTGTTCCTGAAACGCTGCGCTTCGGGTCGGCCAATATCTATGGCCGCGAGGTGAGGGTTTGACGCGTCGCACGGAAAGTGTTGTTGCTGCAATCAGCAGGGCGGAGTCATTTACCGCACTCTGCCCGCGATTTCATGCTACTGTCGATCTCAGTTGCAGTTGTGGTTCCCAAAAACTTCAAGCGCCTTCGCCGGTATTTTCAGCCGCTGGCGGCGTCTTCGTATGGCCGGTCATTTTCCGGACGGGGCATCATCGCGGCGACCCGGTATCCGTGCATCGCGGGTTTCGGCGTACTGCCCAAGAGGAGATATGACATGGCATCAGGCACTGTGAAGTGGTTCAACGCGGCCAAGGGTTTCGGCTTCATCGAGCAGGACGGTGGGGGCGCCGACGTGTTCGCCCACTTCTCGAACATCGCCGCCCAGGGCTTCCGCGAGCTGCTCGAAGGCCAGAAGGTCACCTTCAACATCGCGGCGGGCCAGAAAGGCCCGACGGCCGAGAACATCGTCCTCGCCTGACGCTGACGCGCACTTCGTAGCTGGGGCCCGCATCCCTCGGGGTGCGGGCCCCAGCTGCGGACATTTCCCGCAGTGGTGTGACCTGGGGGACGAGAAGCGCCCGCGGCCCTTCGACCAGGGACGCGCCTCGCCCACGGCGCAACCGGTAGGCGTCCGGGATTTCACGTCCGCACGACGTCAGAAATTTCGTCGATTCCCCGCGCCAGATTTACTGCACTCCAGATTTTCTTTCGCATTTTATTCGGCCCGTTCCTGTGATTCCCCGCGCTGCTCTTTCGCTGCGGGAATTCCTTGGTACGTGCCGTACCAAGGAAGGTTCTCGATGAACTACGCACGCACGAATGACCGTTCTTCCCGCCGCAGCCGTAACGACGGCTCCTTTTTCGGATCCGGCTCCGGTTCGAGGCGGAGCGACCGATTCGGCTCGTCCGCCCCGAGCCGTTCCGGGGCTCCGAGCCGTTCGGGCGGTTATGGACGGCGGCCCGCGGCGGTGCAGGGCGAGTTCGCCCTGCCGGAGACGATCACTCCCGCGCTGCCCGCGGTCGAGGCGTTCGCCGACCTCGACATGCCCAAGCAATTGCTGACGGCGCTGACCGCGCAAGGCGTGAGCGTCCCGTTCCCGATCCAGGGCGCGACCCTGCCCAACACCCTCGCGGGCCGTGATGCCCTGGGCCGCGGGCGCACCGGCTCCGGCAAGACCCTCGCCTTCGGCCTGGCCCTGCTGGCCCGCACCGCCGGACAGCGCGCCGAGCCCCGCCAGCCGCTGGCCCTGGTCCTGGTGCCGACGCGTGAGCTGGCCCAGCAGGTGACCGACGCGCTCACCCCCTACGCCCGCTCGGTGCGGCTGCGTCTCGCCACGGTCGTCGGAGGAATGTCGATCGGCAAGCAGGCCAACGCGCTGCGCACTGGAGCCGAGGTCGTCGTGGCCACGCCGGGCCGGCTGAAGGACCTCATCGACCGCGGGGACTGCCGGCTGAACCAGGTGGCGATCACCGTCCTGGACGAGGCGGACCAGATGGCCGACATGGGCTTCATGCCCCAGGTCACCGCGCTTTTGGACCAGGTTCGCCCCGAGGGCCAGCGGATGCTGTTCTCCGCCACGCTCGACCGCAACGTCGACCGGCTGGTCCGCCGCTACCTCACCGACCCGGTCGTCCACTCCGTCGACCCGTCCGCGGGCGCGGTCACCACGATGGAGCACCACGTGCTGCACGTCCATGGCGCCGACAAGCACCGGACGACCACCGAGATCGCGGCCCGCGAAGGCCGGGTGATCATGTTCCTGGACACCAAGCACGCCGTCGACCGGTTGACGCAGGACCTGCTCAACAGCGGGGTGCGGGCCGCCGCCCTGCACGGCGGCAAGTCACAACCCCAACGCACGCGAACCCTGACCCAGTTCAAGACCGGGCACGTCACCGTGCTCGTGGCCACGAACGTCGCCGCCCGCGGCATCCACGTCGACAACCTCGACCTGGTCGTCAACGTCGACCCGCCCACCGACCACAAGGACTACCTGCACCGCGGCGGCCGCACGGCCCGCGCCGGCGAATCCGGCAGCGTCGTTACCCTGGTCACCCCCAACCAGCGCCGCGACATGACGCGCCTCATGACCGCCGCCGGCATCACGCCCCAGACCACCCAGGTCCGCTCCGGCGAAGAGGCACTCAGCCAGATCACCGGCGCCCAGACACCCTCCGGCATCCCCGTGACGATCACCGCGCCGGTCGCCGAGCGACGTCCGCGCAGCACGTCGTCCTCACGCGGCCGACGCAGCCCCGCCTCGGCCACCCGGCGCAGGACCCGGCAGTCCTCCTTCAACGCGGCGGCGTAAGAACTTCGTGTTCAGGCCCAGGAAACTGGCCCACCTCTGCAGGAGGCACCTCTTGACGATCGTTCAGATGCAGCCCCGCTCGACGGGCGCCGCCCCCGTTCCCCGGACAGTGGCCGACGCCATGGAGACCGCCGGACCGCAGGTCTGCGACGACATGACCGTCGAGGTGGCCCTGTCCGTCATGGCGAGCGCCCGCACCGCACACCTGCTGGTCTGCGACAACGACGGCGTGTGCACCGGACTTCTGACCCAGGCCCAGCTCACGGCGGCCCGCGACAGCACCGTGTACACGGACCGGGTCCAGCTGCGGGACATCCTCGTCGACCCGGGGCCCTTCGCCTCACCCGTGACCACGATGACCGAAGCCGAGCACGCGATGCGCTACCGCCGCCTCGATGCGCTGCCCGTGGTCGACGAGCACGGCAATGCCCTGGGCGTCCTCGCCCTGACCCGCTGAACCGCCTCGACCGCGGCAGAACCAACCCCTCGTTCTTCTCCCTGTGAGGCATCATGCGCTGTGTCATCGCCCGCTTCCCCTTCGACCTCACCAAGAGCGGCGTCCTGGAATCGATGAAAGGCGTCAAGCCCGAGGAAGCCGTCGGGGCGTCCGTGATCATCGGCCGACGCACCTACCCCGTCAAGCAGGTCGGGCAGGTCGTCACCCGCCAGGACCGCCGCGACTTCAGCGCCGGAGAAGTCCTGCGGGCCATGACCCAGCTCGGCTTCACCTGCCGTGACCTCTCCCGAGCTGCCGCCCCCGAGCGCATTCTCAGCCCGTTGCAAAAGGCTTCCATGATGCTCGGGGCTCCAGCGGCAGTCTGACCGACAGGCAGGCGTGAGCCGCCGTCGCAGCAGCAGTGAGCTTCGCCGCCGTCACCGTGCACTTCAGTGCCATCCTTCTGGCAGCCACATGAGGCACATACGGCAGCGCAGGGCGCACGGGGCTGGACCTGACCGCACACGGTCTGAGAGCGGGGACGGCCGGGCGGCTGGGTACCCGGGCGCGGGCTGGGACACGTGGTGCCTTATGACTCGTTCGGTGCTGGACTGGGCACCGGCACCCGTGTGTCCGGGACGCGAGTCCTGAGCGGCATCGAGTCGAGGAGTGAGGAGGCGCCGTGACCGCATCGGGGTCGGGCGGGAACCGTGCGAACGGGGCGTTGACGCTGGCGGGGACGTTGGAGGCGGCGGAGGCCGCGGCGCCCGTGGAGTCGCTCGACGTGGTCGCCCGCATGCTCAAGGAGCGCCTGGGGGCGGCGTCGGTGTCGTTCCTGATCACCGACTTCAACGGCAGCTCGGTCGTACGGCTGGGCGCCGCTGGCAGTGTCGAGACCGCTGAGCCGGCCCAGCGCATCCCGCTGCGGGGGACCCTGTATGACGAGGTAATCCGCAGCCAGCGGCCGGGTGTCGAGGACAAGGGCGAGGGCGCACCGGTGCGGATCGTCGCTCCGGTGACCAATCGCGGGGACGCCATCGGCGTCTTGGAGCTGTCTTTGCCGGCGTTGCCGGATGCGGAGACGATGCGGGAGATCGGTGAGACGGCGCACGCGCTGGCCTACATCGTCATCGCGAACCGGTCCTTCACCGACGTCTACCAGTGGGGCCGGCGCACTGTCCCGCTGAGCCTGGCCGCGGAGATCCAGCACCGGCTGCTCCCGGTGTCGCTGGCGTGCGAGGCGGCGCAGTTCGCGGTGGCCGGGGCGCTGGAGCCGGCCGGGCACGTCGGGGGAGACACCTTCGACTACGTGATCGACCGGGACGCCGTCCAGCTCTCCGTCACCGACGCCATGGGTCACGACGTCGCCGCGGCACTGCTGGCCACCCTGGTGGTGGGTGCCCTGCGCCGGGCGCGGCGCGCCGGCGCCGGCCTCGAGGAGCAAGCCCGCCAGGCCGACCAGGCCATGCGCGAGCACGGCCATGGAGGCTACGTCACCGGTCAGTTGCTGCGGATCAGTCTGCTCGACGGTGAGGCGCACTTCATCAACGCCGGGCACCCCTGGCCGCTGCGGATGCGGGACGGGAAAGTGCAGCAGATCGTTCCCGAGGTCGATCTACCGTTCGGCTTCCAACGCCCGCACACCTACCGCGTGCAGTCGCTGGACCTGCAACCCGGCGACAGGCTGGTGATGCTGACGGACGGCATGCTGGAACGCAACGCCAACAGTTTGGACCTGTCCGACCTGATCGTCCGCACCCGTGCACTGCACCCTCGAGAGGCCGCTCGCACCCTCATCGGGGCGATCGTCGACGCCAGCCACGGTCATCTGGAAGACGACGCGACCGTCATGTGCCTGGACTGGCACGGCGCCGACCACTCCCAGCGAGACGCCGCCACCGGCGCCGACCTCACCGACGCCTCACCCTTGTCAGAAACGGGACCAACAACTGCAGGACGTTGAATCGGGGGCCGCATGGCGGGGCCCCACACCACCAACGGCTTCGTGCGACACCGCAACGCCGGTCAGCAAGGCGAGTATGACCAAGCGTTCCTCGACTGGATCCCTCTGGTGGTACCCCGCCACGGTAGAGCTGACCAACCGGCTGATCGCGTCGCCAAACCCCACCTGAACCCTCCAGATCAGCCTGCGAAGCCGCGGTCGAAGCCTTTGAGTGCGGGGTCCTATTCGGCCGCCGCGCCGCACAGCGAACACAGCCGGGTACCGGGATGCTCCGCGGCGTCCAGCGCCTTGTCCGCCGGATCGTCTGGGCTCAGATCAGGATGTGGCTGTTTCTGCGGCCCATGCGCGTTGTTCTGCGGCGAGGCGGGCTTCGTCTTCGGCGGTGCCAGCGGCGCGGTTGCCGTAGCCGCGGTGGACGACGAGGAGCTGGTTCTTGTCCCCCGTACTTGTCGCCGTAGGCGACCACAGCGTCGGGTCTGTAGCTGACCCAGAACCGCGAGCCCGCGTGAGGGACCCGTCTAGTGCTGTGACAGCATAGGTTCGCCGTGTTGATGGTCGGAGCGGTTGGATGTGCGGTGACGTCCGTTCCAACCGCTGGAGGCGCGGTGGCCGAGCCCGTCCGTGTGCGCAGGTTGACCGACCTGGAGGGACAGAAGCTGCAGCAGATCGTGCGCCGAGGCAGCACGAGTTCGGTGCGCTACAGGCGGGCGATGATGCTGCTGGCCTCGGCTGGCGGGAACCGGGTTCCGGTGATCGCGCCGTTGGCGCAGGCCGACGAGGACACGGTGCGGGACTTGATCCACCGGTTCAACGAGAACGGCCTGGCCTGCTTGGCCCCTCGGTGGGCGGGAGGCCGTCCCCGCCTGCTCAGCCCTGACGACGAGGACTTCGTCATTCAGACGGCCACCACCCGACCGGTCAAGCTCGGCCAGCCCTTCACCCGCTGGTCCATCCGCAAGCTCGCCGCCTACCTGCGGAAAGTGCACGGCCGCGTCATCCGCATCGGCCGCGAGGCATTACGTTGCCTGCTCGCCCGCCGCGGCGTCACCTTCCAGCGAACCAAGACGTGGAAAGAATCCCCGGACCCCGAGCGCGACACCAAACTGGACCGGATCGAGGAGGTGCTCGACCGCTTCCCGGACCGGGGCTTCGCGTTCGACGAGTTCGGCCCACTCGGAATCCGACCCACGGCAGGTTCGGGTTGGGCCAGGCAACAACACCCTGACCGGCTGCCCGCCACCTACCACCGCACCCACGGAGTGCGCTACTTCCACGGCTGTTACTTGGTCGGCGACGACGCCCTGTGGGGCGTCAACCGCCGCAGAAAGGGCGCCGCGAACACGCTGGCCGCGCTGAAGTCGATCCGCGCCGCCCGGCCCGACGGCGCACCGATCTACGTGATTCTGGACGACCTGTCGGCCCACATGGGCGCCGACGTCCGCCGCTGGGCGAAGAAGAACAAGGTCGAGTTGTGCTTCACCCCGACCTACGCCTCGTGGGCGAACCCCATCGAAGCCCATTTCGGACCGCTGCGGCAGTTCACCATCGCCAACTCCGACCACCCCAATCACGTCGTGCAGACCAGGGCCCTGCATGCCTATCTGCGCTGGCGCAACGCCAATGCCCGTCACCGCGATGTCCTGGCCGCCGAGCGCAACGAACGCGCTCGCATCCGCAGCGAGAAGGGCATCCGCTGGGGTAGTCGGCCGCTTTCAGCAGCGGCCTGACCATCCAGTCCGCCGAACGTCTCCTTTCCGCCAGGACACCTGGAGCCCTATGCCCGGGGTGTGCCGTCCCAACGCCATGTGGTCAAACGAGGACGCCCGGGCAGTTCGGCGCGTCCGGTGGCCCACAGCAGGGTGGGCCAGGAGTCCGTGGCCCCTGGGGTATTCGGAAACAGCCGGGCGAGCACCCGCGAGCACAGATCGGCGGGTGGGTTCCAGTCAAGTCCGAGCCCTTGAGCCAGGTCGTGTGTGTGCACCAATGTCTCCACGAGCCCCATCGCAGCGAAGCCCTCGGGATCCGAGATGCCGAAGACATGGTGGGCGCGAACCTGCGGGGGCGTCGTGCGCACCATGGCGACCAGCAGCGCGCCGCTCGCTTCCAGCACCTGCAACAGGCCGACGGGCCCCGCCTTACGGTCGGCGTGAATGGCGTTCGCAGGGCCGCCGGGCCGCCGGCTCTCCCACACGAAGGGCACTTCGCTATCCATGGGCGGTGTTCTGGGGCCCAGTTGCGCGGCGTAGGCGAAGAGGTCGTCGCTGAGGTGCTCGACGGTCTCCCAGCGGTCCCATTCCAGCGAACCAGCCTTTCCGTCCCACGCGGCTGGGGGCGCTTTGCGAAGGACTGCCAAAGCGAGCTGCACGGCAAGGTCGAGGTCGTCTGCGGTGACAGGGGACGAGGAGGGGCCAATCTCGGCTGATCGGGACATGGCAGGACCGTATCTTGATCAGAAGGAGTCAAACCCTCCTTTTGATCAGGGCCGCGCAACCCGGCGAACCTATGCGGTCACAGCACTAGCTACCGTCGCCCGGTCAGCGACCGGACGTTCTCCAGCAAGGCGTGGAACAAGAATGGTGGCTCCGTAGCAACCGTTCGGGTCGTCTCCAGGTATGTCGCCGCGTTCTTCCCGTCGACGCCCTCGCCGGCACGAACTACTTCCTGCCTGCGCTCCTCCCAGGTCGGCCAGTGCTGGTCGAGGTGGGTCTCCAGGGTGTCCTCGAATACGGTGTAACGGCCGGTCGAGTCGTCGGCAGGCTGGGGATTGGGCGTCGCACCCAGGTACTGCAGCAGATTAGCGTTCTTGGTCCGGTTGTTCCGTGCCTGGCGCTCGAACTCCTGCTCCTTGTCCTGCCGCTGCTGCGGGATGAGGTGTTGCACCGACGCCCGTTTGCGCTCCTCCATGCCGGCGTCGCCGTCGAACACGACGTAGCAGGGCACCCCCAAGGCGCTGAAGAGTGCGTCGGAGATCATGAGGTTGTCCTTACCGTGGACCTCGATGACGCTGATGCCCTCAGCGCCGAGGTTGATCCCCGACCGGTCCGCGCAACCGGTGATCACTCCCTCGTCCCCGCGCCCCTCGACCAGCACCACGGCATGGGCGAAGAAGCCCTCCGCCAGCGCACCGCCCAGCGTGCCCTCGGTCCTGCTCCTGATCACCTTCTTGTCGACGAACCCGTCCAAGGCCCTGCACAGGTCCTCCTCCGTGGCCTGCCACACTTCGGTGGCGGGATGCTCCTCACCGGCAGCACGACACAGGCGCCGAATCTGGTGGTAGCCCTTCGGATCGATGAAGACCGGGTTGTGGGTGGCGTACATGACCTGAGTACGCCCCTGCGATGAGGTGGCGACCAGCTCCCGGAGCACCTTTGCGAAAGTCCGCGCCTGAGGAGGGTGCTGGAAAAGCTCGGGCTCCTCGATCGCCAGGCACAACGTCCGCATGCCGTCGGCCGAACGCCTGCGGTCGGCCAGGTACTTCAGCGCCGCGATGATCAGAGCGCGCTGGAAGCCGTGCCCTTGCCGGTGCACCGACGTATGAGCAGCACCGTCCCGGATGCTCACCTGGAAGGTTGTTCGAGCGGGCCTCGGAGCCTGCACCGTGGGAGTCACGACCACCTCGCGTCCGGTGGTGAACTTGGCGACCTCCGCCGAAAGCGCGGCCGACACCTCGTCCAGCACAGGGCCGTACACCTTGCTGTGCACTTCCTGCCGGGCCAGATGCGCGTTCTCCTCAATCTCGCCGAGCTGCTCGTTGGCCTGTGAGCGGTCCACAGCGTGGTCGAGGATGCGGCCGAGCGCAGTCGCCTTCTGATCGTCGGCCTCCTCGTACGCCCGCAGATCAGCGGAGACGAACACGAAGTCCATCAGCTGGGCGAGCCGGCTCTGCCCGGCGAAGCCGAAGAAGTGCGTGTCCTCGACCTCTGCCTCGGTGAGACGGTCGCGATTGGCCAACTCCCACGTGCGCATCGTCTCCAGGACCTTGTCCTTGGTCCCGGCGGCCGACAACCCCAGGCTCGGGTCGCTCTCTCTCAACTGGTCGTAGGCACGCCGCAGTTCCATGGCTTTCTCGTTCTTGCGCACCTCCTCGAACGGCCCGTACGCGAGAGCCTTGCCCGTGATCTTGTCCTCACCGTTCTGCCAGGTCCGCCAGATACTCACGCTCGCGGCACCGTCGGGCGCATACCGCCCAAGAGTCTGGCGATCGTGCTCGGTGAGTCCGTCGAACTCCACCTCCACGGAGATACGGCCGTCCTCGGCCGCCGAGTGAATGTCGTCGTCGCTGAGGGCGACACCCTTCTCGCCATTGAAGAACCAGTCGAGCGCACGCAGCACGGTGGACTTGCCGACCCCCGTCGGCCCGATGAAAGAGGTGATGTCCTCGAAGGTCACGTCCACCTTGTGCAGACAGCAGAAGTTCTCGATGCGAACGCGCTTGATCTTCACGGTTATCCTGGCGTTTGGGGCGGGCGGGGCATTTGACTCCCCGTGTGACGTTTGTGGACGCTAGCAGCGCCACTGACGCCCAATCAGCCGAATTACCGAGATGAGTGATTCCTCGGATTCGGACGCTGCCATCCATATGCGGTAGCAATGGCCCCGTGCGGCCGACCTACGCCTTGACAGACCTCGGGCAGAAAGAAGGCCACATCAGCGCAACATCCGCCCGCCGCGGAGCGTCGTGCCCATAGCGTGCCCTTAAGGGCGGACAACTACGGTCAACAGCGGCATCACCAGGCTCTCGCAGCAACCACGCCGCGATGCATCTACGCAGGTCAGAAGGCATGGAGCTGCGCGAGCGCCGTCGCTTCCCAAGCTGAGAGCGCGAGTTCGATTCTCGTCACCCGCTCCAGATTGAAACCCCAGGTCAGCGGCCTGGGGTTTATGCATTGCTCAAGGCTTTTCCACCTCGCGCCGCTGGCCTGGGATTTCGTGGCACTGGAAGCGTTCACGAACCTGAGCCCTCAGCCTGCTGTTCCCACGCCTGGCTTCAGAAGAGCTTTGAATCGACGGTGGTTGCCGCCGCTGACGGTCTGCAGTCTCCCGTGACCGGATGATCCGGCAGACGACCTGTTCGGCCACCTCCCGGCAGTGCGCCATGGGGGCCGTGTCCGGGGCGGTGGCGCCGGCCCAGTAGTGAGCCGTAACCCGTGCCGGCCGGAGCGGCAGCGATCAAGGCCGCTGGTGATGTCACGCCGCTGGTCACCCGGCACGGAACAACGGCCAGGTGTTCGCAGAACGTCCCCATCCGCAATCCGTCGGGCGACAATCCGCCTCAGGCCACGTCGCGGATGTTGTGCTCGGTCAGGTCGGATGCGTGCCGGGCAACAGCGCGGTAGTCGGCATCGTCATGGAGGACGGCCAGACCGTGATGGGCCGCGGTGGCAGCGATGACAAGGTCCACAGCCGAGGCACTGCGATGCTCCCCAGCCCGGGCCATACGGTGTTGCACCGCGCCCATCCAGCGCCCCGCGTTCTTCGGCACCGACACGTCGGGGTAGAGGTCGGTGAACATCTCCACGATCTCGTCGTACTCGCGTCCGTTCCGGGCGCTGTGGAGAAACTCGGCGCGTTGCACATAGCAGGAGGCGATGGCCCCGGCATCGATCGCGTCGTACCAGGCCGATTGCAGTTTCGGATCACGGAGCAGTCGGACCAGACCGGACGTGTCGAGCAAGTAGATCACCGGCTGTGCTTCTCCGCCTGGTGCAGGCGCTCGGCGTCCTCGACGGCACCCCACTCACGCGCACGTTCGAAGTGACGGCTGATGCGTGCCGCCCGCTCCTGCTGCTCGGCGTAGAAGCGCAGAGCGAGATTGACCGCCTCCTTCTTCGTCCTGACCCCGGCCAGAGCCATGGCGCGTTCCAAGGCGTCCTCATCGATGTCGATCTGGGTCACGGACATGCGGCACCTCGCGCGAATGTTGGTGATGTACATAGAAGAATACGTCACCAACATTCGCCCCGTACCCGAAAGTCGGCGGGAGGGAGGAGTCCGGCCCGCACCCCAGCTTCCCGAGGCCGTTCCGGGACCCCTCCCGACGCTGTGCCGGTAGGCATTGCCCGACAGGCTCGTGAAGGGGGAAGTTCATGGGGCGAGCACGCTCGGGGGCGTTCCCGGCCGTCGTGGCCCTGGTCGCCGCACCGGTGTCGGCGTGTGGCGCGGCGGCGCGGCGGCGCCGCAGACGTCGCGGGAGTGCGGATCGGATCGCGGACTTCGCCTCTCGCGGCACGCCGACCGACCTGCT
Source organism: Streptomyces sp. NPDC005303 (assembly GCF_040607335.1). Lineage (NCBI taxonomy): Bacteria > Bacillati > Actinomycetota > Actinomycetes > Kitasatosporales > Streptomycetaceae > Streptomyces > Streptomyces sp. NPDC005303. The sequence goes on from NZ_JBEXGM010000036.1 coordinate 43,691, forward strand.
GTCCTGCCTACATTCCGCCCGGCAAAGCGATGCCGACGGCACACACATCCGGCAAGGTCACGGCGCTCGTCGACTCCCGCGGCAGTACCTGCTCGGGTGGCATGGACGACTTCCGCCCTCACAACGACCTGCTCGGTCGGACGACGTGATCCTCACGCCGGCCGACATCACCTCCGTATCGGGTGGAGGAAAGGTCGTCGCGGCCCACCGGCGTACAGGGGAGGTACGCCCGTGACCGGCTCGCCGAATGAACCGGGGGCGGCGGAACTCCTGCCCGAGGAGCCCGAGGAGCCCGAGGAGCACCAGGAGGAAGAGGTGGAGGTGGACGCCCGCAGGCCCCGGGTGATCACCGTGGCGTTCTGGCTGTTGATCACGTCCGCGATGCTCTGGGTGCCGGTCAGCGGGAGCGACGACCTGGCCGAACGGCAGGGGACCGCTGCGATCCTCTGCGTCTACATCTGGTCCGCCGTACGCGTCCGTCGCGGCCGCTGGACAGCCAGGATCTCCGGCACGGCCGCTGCCGTCTGGCTCCTCGTCGTCCTGGGGTCCCGGGTGCAGGGCTTCATGGACCTGGAGTACCCCTACGGGCGGGAGTACGCCGTGTTGGACATCATGGCGACGGTCCTGACCGGCGTCGGTGTGGCCCCTGCTCTACGGCCGTCGAGGCACCACGTACTTCCGCCGACGGCCATGGTGACGGCGTCAGGCGGCGTCGATCAGTGCCAGGTCCATCGGTACGAGCGTGGTCGACGCCAGCAGGGCCCGGATCAGGTGGTCGTTGAGCGCGTTGCCCACCGGCTCGCCGAGCTCCTCGCGGGTCAGCCAGGGCACCCCGTCGCGGGACAGCTTGGTGCGCACGCCGTTGACCAGGTGCTCGACGCGCTTGTCCGTCCAGCCGGCACCGGGCTGCACCTCGGCGAGTTCGGCGGCGGTCTGCCGCCAGGTCAGCGGCTGTGGCCGGGGTTCGTGCAGCAGGTAGCGCCGGCCGAGGACGACGAGGGCGAGCTTCTCGTGTTCGGTGAGCGCCCATACCCGGGGCGGGCGGGTGACGTCCTCGTGCCGCGGGGACGGCCGGTCGCCCTCGGGGCCGGTGACGAAGACCTCCAGCAGGTGCTCGCGCCCGTGGGAACCGCCGACGAACAGCGGGGTGTAGCCGGTGTCGAGCGGCAGTGACTCCTCGTCCCGGAACAGCAGCCGGGCCCCGGCACAACGGATCGGCAGCCGCCCGGAGTTGCTCACCCACCAGCGGCCGTCCCGGTGCGCGAGCGTGCCCTGGTGGCGACTGACCTGCGGGTCGTCCTCCCCGAGGCAGACATGGACCTCGGGGCGGTTGCGGCCGAACAGGACCTCGCGGCCCTCCCCCGGCCCCAACGTCATGCCGCCGGTCAGCGCGAGCGCGAAGACGGTGCCGGGCAGCGGTGCGGACGCGCCACGGGCGAGGCTCCCATGGGTTGCGGGCAACCGCCTGGCGCCTGTGCCGTGGGGAGTTCCCAACTCCGTCATGTCACGCCTCCGGCAGTCGCTTCGCGATGTTCCGAAGGACGACGGCCGCGAACTCCGTCGCGCTGTCGCACAGTTGCCGGTCCGGCTGTGGGGCGTACACGGTCAGCTGGACCAGTTCGGTCGTGCGGTCGCCGACGGAGTCCGTGTACGTACGGTGCGGTGTCCGTACGGTGCAGCTGTCGTCCTCGGCCTCGTCCGCCACGTAGTAGCTCCGCGTCCCGGCGACGTCCACCGCTGTTCCGTCGTCGGCGTCCAGCGAGTTGTCCCTGCTGAACTGGATCTCGACCTCGCGCTTGCCGTCGTCGCTGGACCAGTCGCAACTCCAGGAACCGAAGCCGCGGTCCCTGTTGTCCGCGTCGACGCCGGGCAGCCGCTTGAGCGCGGTGGCGTCGAGCAGGGTGCAGGTGTCCAGCTGGGCCAGGGAGTTCGCGGCCGGCGACGACGAACGCCGGGGCACCGGGCCGTCGGCCAACACGCCGACCACGCGGTCGGTGGCGGCGTCGGCCATCTGGCACGGGTCCGGCGCCACGGCGCCGAGCTGTTTCCCGATCACGCGGATCTGCTTGCCGTCGGCGGTCAGGACGGCCCGCTCGCAGGCCTTTCCGTCCCGTTTGAGGGTCACGACCGTGAGGCCGCCGGCGAGGTGGGTGGATTCGATGTCGTCGAAGTCGTCCCGGTCCGAGTCGAGGTTGACCTGGACGTCCGCGTTGTCGTCACCGCTGTTGTTGCGCACCAGGACGTCACAGCGATCGAACTCCCCGTAGTCCGGGTCGAGTAGGGTACCGCCGAAGCGGCTCAGCGAGGCGGCGTCGAGCAGCCCGCAAGGGTCCGCCGTACGCTCGTCGCCGATGGCACCGACCGGCGCCGTGGCCGAGGGTTTCGCGTCGGTCGCGCCCTTACGGCCGCCCTCGTCTCCTTCGTCCTTCGAGGCCCACGGGCCGAAGACAACCAGCCCGGCCGTGATCGCGGCCGCCGCGGCCAGCGCCACCGCTGTGATGGCCAACCGGCGTCGCGGCAAAGGCTGTTGCGGCTGCGGCGCGAAGGGCGTGGAGTCCTGCGCTCGGCGGACGAGTCGCCGCAGCCGGAGGGTCGGGGACGTGAAGTCCCGCATATGGCTGTCGTGCAACTGCTCCGCTATGTGCGGGGGCGGTGGCGCGGCGCGCGTCAGCAGCCTCTGCGCCTTGGCGGCGTCGGGCCGGCGCCGGGGCTCCACCTCCAGCAGGGCGGTGAGCGGCCCCTCCAGCGGGCCGGCCCGGTGCGCGGGCTCGATGTGTCCCTCGACGGCCCGGGCCAGGTAGGCCATGGGATGTTCGACCTCGCCGTACGGCGACCGGCCCTCGACCGCCATGAACAGGGAGGCGCCCAGGGAGAACACGTCGGACTTCTCGCCCGCGGGCAGCCCCTTGGCCAACTCCGGGGCCAGATACGGCGGTTTGCCGGGCACACTGCTCGTCCCGCTCTGTGTGACGTCGCTCCACAGGGCCCGCGAGATCCCGAAGTCGGTCAGTCTCGCGACGCCTTCGTCGGTGACGAGGATGTTCTCCGGTGTCACATCGCCGTGCACCACGCCCTCGTGGTGGGACTTCGCCAGCGCGGCCGCGATCTGGCAGCCGATCGACCCGGCCGCCTCGGGCGTGAGCGGACCGCTCTCCGTCAGGATCTGCGCGAGGCTGCGCGAGGGGACGTACTCCATGATGATCCAGCAGGTGGCGCCCTCGTCGACGAAGTCGAAGACGCCCACGATGTTCGGGTGGTGCAGCCGCCCGGCGTTGCGCGCCTCGACCATGAGCCGTCGCGTGGCCCGATCGTCGTCCAGGCGTGCGCACTTGACCGCGACCCGCCGTTCGAGCCGCTCGTCCCAGGCCAGCCAGACGACGCCCATCCCGCCTCTGCCGATGGGCTCCTGCAAGAGGTACCGGCCGGCGATCTTGTCCCCGGCCTCCGGCGTCACCACCACCGCCCCGCCCCTCGCCCCACCGCCAATGGTCCTGCCAGACGACGGAGTGTACTCAGCCCGCACCTGGCAGTGATCTCTTTCACCGGACTTCGCGCGGACCCGCCCAGAACCCCCACAGCACGGCCGGTTCACGGTCCGCCCCGGGACCCCTCCCGGGAACGGCGCCGCACCATGCGGGCACCGGACCTGTTCGTGACCGAGACCAGGCGAGATCAGGGGAGATCAGGATGAGCGACCCGACGTACGCCCTACCCACCCTGCCGAGTGCCGCGCCCGACGAGCCCAGGGCACCCGACCCGGTGGCCGTCGCCCTGGGCAATGCCTCGCTGCTCGGCGTCGGCTATCTGATGCTGCGGCGACGCCGGCTCGCCCTCGCCGCCGTGGCCGGCAGCGCCGTACTCGTCCTCAGGCTCGTCACGACCGCCTCGCCGTCGTACGAGGTGGCCGTGCTCGTGTGGTGGGCGGCCGTGGTCGGCCACGGGTGGTTCCTGGCGCGCGGAGGCGGTGGCCGGGGCACGGCGCGCAGACAGCGCCTGGTCGCGCTCGGCATCACGCTGCCGTTGCTGCTGGTGGTGGGGCTGTTGCGCTTCGACGCGTTCAGGATCGGTCGGAGCGTCACCGAGGCACGCGAAAGCGGCGACTGCGCACGGGTGTCGACCGCCCAGGGCAGGGTGTGGTTCGGGCACCGCGTCGCCGACGCCCCGCTCACCGCCCGCGGTGACGAGGCCGTAGCGGCGTGCGACCGGCTGCGGACGGCAGGGGCCGAGCTGAGCACGGCGCTGACCGGGGACACCGAGGCCCTGGCGGACGGCTTCGGCACACTCGCCTCGGTGCTGGCAAAGGGCGGCAACGAGAAGACGGTCGAAGCGACCTTGAACGGATTCCTCGGCAGGCTGCCCGCCAAGGACCCCTGCGACACCGCCGCCGTCACCGACTGGCTCCGCGACCGGGGGCGGAGCCACGACGTACTGGACCGTGCCGCCGACACGGCCGCGCTGACCGCGCCCACGGCACTCGTCGGATGCGGTGACGACCTCCTGGCGGACGACAGTTGGGAGGAGGCGCGCACGTACTACGAGCGGCTGCTCGACCGGTATCCCGGCAGCGGCCTCGCGGACCGGGCCCGGAAGGGAGCCAGGAAGGCCACGCTGAGCATCGAGTTGGCAAACGTCCGCAGCCTGCTCTCCGGAGGGACCGGCACACAGCCCGAGTACTGCTCACGCCCCGCGAAGTACAGCGGCGCCAAGCCCATGGGGAAGGGCACCAACCGCGCACTGTTCTACGCCTCCGACCTGTATGGCACCGATTACTCGGACCAGCTCCCCGGCTCCTGGAAGGCGGGCGACGCCACCGACACGGTGCTTGTGGTCTGCATGGGCGAGGCCGCCTCCGGGCCCTCCGTCGAGACCTGCCCGTACCGGAGCAAGTCCTCCGGCGCCATCTCCTACAAGAGTTTCACCAAGATCGAGATCCCGGTGAAGGTCTACGAGCTGCGCACCGGCAAGCCGGTCGCCGACCGCAAGATCCAGATCAACGGCACGAGCTGCCCCTCGACCATCTACGCCCCGGAGGGCACGGGTTCGATGTACGTCGACGCGTCCAAGTCCGACGTGCGGTCCGCCTTCCGCCCGCTGGTCGTCCGGTGAGCGGCGGCGCGGACCGTGGCGTCGGCGGGGTCATCGCCGGACGGTACCGGCTCCAGGAGCGGCTGGGCTCCGGCGGTGGCGGACACGTGTGGCTGGCCGAGGACGAGGACCTCCAGGTCCGGGTCGCGGTCAAGGAGATCGCCGTTCGGCACGAGTCGGACGGACCCGGCGACGACCCCGTCCACCGCGGGCGCAGGGAGGCGCTGAAGGCGGCGCAGCTGCGCGAGCACCCGAACGTGATCACGGTGTACGACGTGGTGGAGGACGACGACCGCCCGTGGATCGTGATGGAGTACCTGCCCGGCACCCGGGATCTGCGGGCCGTGGTGGAGGACCGCGGGCCGCTGCCGAGCGAGGAGGTGGCCCGGATCGGGGCGGCCACCCTCGACGCGCTCTCCGCCGGGCACCGGCTCGGCATCATCCACCGGGACGTGAAGCCCTCCAACGTCCTGTTGGCGCCGGACCCGTCCGGCGCCGCCGATCGACGGGTCCTGCTCACGGACTACGGCATCTCGCTGTGGCCCCGGGAAACCCGGGTCACCCGGAGCGGCATGGTCGTGGGCACCCCGGGCTACCTGGCGCCGGAACGGCTGTCCGGCGGCGAAGCGACGGAAGCGACCGACCTGTTCTCGATCGGTGCCACTCTCTACTTCGCCGTCGAGGGCGCCTCCCCCTTCGAGCGGGACACGCTCGACGCCTCCCTCATGGCGGCGCTGACCGCGGAACCCGCCGTACCGCAGCGGGCGAGCGACCCGCTGAGCCGCGTGATCATGGGGCTGCTGGCCAAGGATCCGGCGGAGCGTATGCGGGTGGAGCGAGCGCGTGAGCTGCTCGCGGAGGCCGGGGGAACCGGGACCCCTCGTACGCCGCTGCCCGCGCTTCCCGGAGCTGCCCGGGAGAGGACCGGTTCCAGCGCCGGTTCCGCCGCCGCTACCGGCTCCGGGCGCACCTCGGCCGCCGCTCGCCGGGCGCCCGGCCGGCGAACGTCGGTACTGCTGACGCTCGTTGCCGTGCTGGTGGGGGCCGGCGGATTCGCGCTGGGCGCCGCCACGTACCCGGTGGAGAAGGCTGGGGTGAAGGGGCCGGAGGTCGGTACGAAGGTGGCCCCGAGCCCTTCACCGACCGTGACCCGAAACGCATACCCGTACGGCCGGCAGGCGGGGCTGCGCGAGGAGCTCACACCGGGACAGTGCGTCGACGCCGACTGGAAGGACGGGAAGCTCAAGGGGCTGCCCAAGGTGAAGCTCGTCGACTGCTACGACGACAATCCCGACGGCCAGGTCATCACGACCGTCGCAGCCGACGGCGCGCGGGCGGTGCGGGACGAGTGCACCCGGCGCACCGCCAAGCTGCGGGCGACCATGGCCGACCCGGTGCTGTACGTCCTCACGCCCGGGACCGGGCAGAGCGAGCCGCCGTCCTCGGCCTGCCTGCTCTTCCTGAAGAACGCCACCGCAGGCGGCCCGCTCGGCGACTTCCGCAAGTTCGGCAACGAGGTGTACGTCACGCAGCTGGGCCCGGGGGACTGCATCGACACGCGGAAGGACGAGGACGACACGTACACCAAGACCCTGGTGAACTGCGGCGGACCGCACGAGCAGCAGATGGTGGGCTGGAGCCGGGCCTCGGGCGACGGCTCGGCGGACAGTGTCGACGCGGGAAACCTCTGCGACGAGAAGTACGGCGTCAACTGGGCCCGTGGCCAGGGACACGAGATGTGGGGCTGGTACTCCTCGGACGAGGAGTGGGACGCCGGGTTCCGGTGGGTGCTGTGCGGCGTGGGCCGGGCGGACGGGAAGAAACTCCCCGGCGGAACGCTGAAGTCGGCGTACTGACTTGCCCCCAAGAACACCGGCGCCATCGACGCCGCTTGACGGGACACGGGGGCCGGAACTCTTCCAACCGGCCCCCGACTGCCCGAGGTTGCTACCCGACATCCTTCACCGAGGTCGGCCCCAATTGCTTGGCACTGGCGTACTCCGGCATCGTCATGGGCTTGTCGAACAGGAAGAACGACTGGTTCGTGCCGACCGTGAACTCCATGTACACGCCCGTCGTGGCATCGAAACCGTAGTAGGCGTTGCAGGTGGAACCCGACGAATACGTGCCGTCCATGCCGGGCTGCGCGAGGACTGCGACACCGTTGGAGGAGGACTCCACCCTCTCCGTCGGAGTGAGCATCTTGCAGCGCGGCACCGGCAGGCCCTTCATGATGAAGTACCCGTACTCGCCATTGGCGTTCTGGATGTAGACGTACGAGAGTTTGCCCCGCTTCCCCCACGTCCTGATCCACTGGTTGATCGCTTCGCGGGTCGGCGAGTACTCCATGCGGCCCGCCGGCTGCTGGGCCACGAGACGGTCGTAGTTGTCCTGCTTGGCCTTGTTCTCCTTGTCCTGGCCGGAGTCGCTGGTGCAGGACGTCAGAGCAAGGCCCACAACGAGCGCGACAACGGTGGCCAGGGCCATGCGTGCGAACTTCTTCATGCGGTGCTGCCCTCTTCCCGGGATGAGATGGGGATCAGTTGGTGCACGTCGTGCGCTCGGCGCCGGCATCCAGCCGGTACGGCAGATCCTTGTCGCGGAAGGGTGCGCGGTGCTCCTGGGCGGCCTTCGAGTTGTAGGTATTGACCGACTCGATCCGCGTGGCCTTCAGCGCGGTGATCGACTGGTCGATCTGCGTCGTGCGAGTCTCCGAAGCGACCTCCCGCTCCTCCCGGAGCGCCTGGATAGTCCCTTCGGCGTTCTGCACGGCCTCGCACAGATCGAAGAACTCCTCGTACGTGGTCTGACGGAACTCGCCCGAGCCGACGGAGTTCTCGCGCTTGTCCGCCTCACCGCGGAACGGGGCGGTGATCCACTCCGCACCGCCGAAGACGAACACCCCGATCACGTACAACACCGCCAGGCCGATGACCCCGCTGACGGCCCAAGCCGCCAACCGTGCACCCTCGCGTACCTGCCCCATGGTCATACCCCTTCACAGGTATCTCCGGCACACACTGCATCTGTAATGACGACCGGGCTTGCGCGTACCGGACCCGAATCGTTGGTTGTACGCGAGGCACTTGACTCCGGTGAGGCCGGTCGTGGGTGCTGCCCGCAGCTGATGTCCGATGCTAGGAGGAGCGTCCGGGACCGGTCCCGCGCGCTTGCGGGCCCTCCCTGCTCTCCGGGTTCCCGATCACCCACCGGTCCCCGATCCGCTCCAGTAGCCCCAGTTGCTGCGCCATGGCCTCGCTGTCTGTCCGGCCGTATCCGAGCAGGAACACAACCGATGCCCGGGGACCGCGGCCTCTCCCGAGTGGCGCCTGGTGCCCTCCTTTGGCGGGCCGTTCCCACGCAGTGACGGGCGAGCCCCGTCACGAAGCGACTCCGGTCAGCGGGAGTCCCCGGGAGGGACGCCCCCGCCAAAAAGTCGGACTTGTGCTCCGCCCCGGCGCCTGGTGCGACCCGCACGGCCAGGAGCGCCGCGAGGACATGCTGCGTCTGTGCACCGAGCTCAGTGCCCGTTACGGCCGGGCCCAGACGTACTACTACGGCGGCCAGGGGGACGGCTCAGCCTGGCTCGTTGCCGAGCACGGCACGCTGATCCGGCGTTACGGCGAAACCGGCGAGGCGGAGGACGAGTTGCTGACCCTCGGCGAGCCGCTGCGGTACGAACGAACACGCCGTACGGAACTGGGTCTGCACCCCGACTGGGACCCTGCGCGCGAGAGCGAGGACGACGAGGACGCGTGGCGGTGGACCACTCACGACCTCGCCCCGGACATCGCCCGCTCACTTGGCTCCGCGAGTCTCTCGACGTCACTGCCGACACGCCGTCACGCGGCACCGGCGTCATCGCCCTGACTCCGTACGGCGTCACCCATGGCGTACCGGCGGGCGCCTACCGCATCTGAGTCATGACTGCCCTGATGTGCTCCCGCAACGGCATCCTTCCGGCCGGCGCCCGCTTCCCCTGCTCGGCCGCTCGCCGGCCACCTCGAAGGGCTCTCGACGTCTCGGAGTCGACGGCGTGCCCATAGCGTGCCCTTAAGAGCGGTAACCACGGTCAACAGCAGTGCGATCCCGCGCTCGCGGGCGCCACGCCAGATCGCATATGACCAGGTCAGAAGCCATCCGGCCCGGCAAGCGCCGTCGCTTCCCAAGCTGCGGCCGCCAACCGGCAACGGACGCGATCCTCATGGGCGTGCGAGTCTACGACCCCGCCGGCACCTACAAGGTCGGCTGGGGATGATTCTCGATGCACGTCACCCTTATGTGCGAGGAGATGACAATGGACAACCCATTCCGCGACGACGGTCCCCTGGACAAAGTACCCATGGATAACGGCATTCCTGGCTGCAGTGCTGGCTGTGGCTGCCGTGACCTCTGGCATCGGACTCATCATCAAGGCGATCGCCGTCCTGGCCGCCGCGTCAGTCATCGCCAGAGCTGTGTACCTGATCATCCACAGAAGACGCACATCACACTGAACTGACGACGGCCTGTGAAGCTCGACAAGTGACAATCACCGAGATGGGCCCTTTCTGTTCGTCGAGGACTGATATTTCTATCGGCCCCGGTGAGGCGCAACTGGGCGCCGGAGACCGGGCGTTCCTCGCGGACGAAGACGTATTCCCTTAGGGGGCAGCCAGTCAGACGGTCTCCGGCTCCGTCCGAGGCCGGCACCTCTTCGGCAGGGGCGTTACCGGTACGGCTCCTACCACGGCTATATCTGAACCGACGGTCCACCGGAGAGCTGCTCCTGACCTGCAGCGGCTGCTGGTACCAGACCGAGAGATGCGAGCAGCCCGAGGTCGCGGCCTGGGAGTCGAGCGGCTGCTCCGTCGCAGACCTCGAACTCGACGGCACCATCACGGGCTCCCTCGGAGCCGTATGCGCCACTCTGGGTAGCCGACGCCTGCGGCGGAGACGCCAAGGGGCCGGAACCTGACGGTTCCGGCCCCTTGTATACCGGTGCTTCAGGGGCGCCGGCGGCGCAGCAGGCGCCTGCGGGTGTATGTCGCGGCGGCGACACCGACGGCCCCGGCCGCTGCGAGGAGGAGGGCGGTGTACGTCGTACCGATCACCACCGGGGACTTCACCAGTTGGATGCCGGCCAGGACGAGCGCGGTCACGGCCATCGTGACGGCGACGAACACGGCGATCTCCAGCGGGAGCATCCAGGACGGCACGCTGTCCGGACCGGCGGACTCGCCGCGGCCTTCGTCGTCGCTCACCTGATGATGTTGATGCATGTCACTTCCCTCCGCTTGCCCGCGACGAACAGGTGCGCGCACGCCTTTCCGTAGTGCGGCAGGGTGTGGTCCGTCTCCCGCTTGCGGATCAGGTCGCCGTAGGCGCAGGTGTTGTGCATGGCTCCCTTGTTGATCGAGTATGTGTGCCCGTTGGTGTCGGCGTAGTGGAAGTCGACACGCCAGTTGCAGAACTTGGTGTAGATCGAGGCGGGCGGATAGCAGTCGGCGCTTCCGTCCTGGTGGGTGATCTTCCGGCCGCTGCCCTTGATCAGCTGGCTCCAGAAACAGCCGGTGGGGATCCTGATGGTGGCCCCGCCGACGGCGTACTCGAAGGTGCTGATGGGGGTGCCGCTCACCGCGGTCATCGGTGAGACGCTCAGGTCGTCACCGGACCCGCCATCGACCACCGGCGGCTGCGACGCGTCGAGCGGCAGCTGTACGGCGGCCACGCCGTCGAGGTCGTTCAGGGACAGGACCACCGCGCCGTCGGCCGAGGTGGTGGCCAGGGACTCCTGGGTGAGGTCCCTGACGTGCCGGGTGACGGAGGTGTTCTCCTCCCAGGCGATCTGGCCGCTCTGGCCGTCGTAGTGGTACTTCGTGGTGGCACCCGCCGTCCACGCGCCGTCCTTCAGGGTCTCCTGCTGTACGGAGGAGGCCCGGGCGGCGGCGTCGTAGGTGAAGGTCTGCCGACTGTTGGCGACGGTACGCCGGTAGACGGTGTTGTCCGCGAAGTAGGCGAAGGACGTGCCATCCGCGAGGGCGGTGGAGCGGCCCAGGGCGTCGTAGGCGTAGCCGGTGCCGGTGGCGCGGCCCGCGCTGTCATAGGTGCGGGTCGTGGTCGTGGTTGTCCGCTCCGTGGACAGGCAGGAGCCGGACGCGGTGGTGACCTTCTTCAGGCTGCTGTTGTCGTCGTAGTCATAGGACTCGTCGACGCACCGGAACCAGTTGCCCGAGTGCATGGCGGCCGAGCGGCCGAGGGCGTCGAAGCTGTAGTCGGCGCTGACCGTGGATCCCTTCGTCTGGCTGCGGCCGGCGTTCTGGTCGTGGATGTTGACGTCGGCGTTGTCGGCGAACGCCACCACACCCGAGCCGTTGGTGTAGGTCTTGGACACCGTGTTGCCGGCCGTGTCGCGGTCCCAGGCGACGGTGACGCCGCCCGGCAGCTGCTCGCTCGCGATCGAGCCGTCGGCGTCGTAGACCGCGCCGACCTGACCGGCCACGGAGTCGGTGACGGCGGTCGCCAGTCCGCGGGCGTCCTTGGCGCTGTCGTAGGTGTACGTCGTCGCCGACGGCACCGAGTCGGTGACCTTGACCGGACGATCCAGGTTGTCGTACTGGGTGGCCGTCGTGTTGCCCGTCTCGTCCTTGACCGCGGTCTGGCGGCCCAGCTTGTCGCGGGTGTAGGTGAGCGTGCCGCTGTCGGAGACGACCGTGGCCGGCTTGCCGTCGGACGGGTCGTAGGTCCGGATGACGGCCGGCACCGTCTGGTCGCCGTTTCCGGTGACGACCGTCTTCAGGGCCCGGCCGGCGTCGTCGGCGGTGACCGTGATGGTGCGGGTCTCGGAGCCGCCGGTGACGACGGTCTTCGCCGTCTGGCCCAGACGGTCGTACTCGACGGTCGTGGTGCTGCCGGCGTCGGCGGGGCCGGACGAGCAGAGCAGGTCGGCCCATTCGGGGCGGCCCTGGCAGACGCCCGAACCGGTCGCGGTCCAGTAGCGGCGGGTCGTCGTACCCGCGTCCGAACCGCTCGACAGCGGCTCGGACTCCGAGATCACCCGGCCCTGGACGTCGTAGCCCGTGGTGCGGCTGACGTTCTTGCCGCTCGGGTCCTCGGTCTCCTTGGTGGACAGGCCCTTGACCCAGTCGTAGCCCGTCTTCGTCGTACGGGCGTCGGCACCGGCCGGGTAGCCGTCGACGTATCCGCTGGTGACCGTGGTGGTGAGCTTCCGAGACACGGTCGCGGTGCCGTCGGTCGGACGGCCCTCGTCATAGCTGTTGGCGATGTGCTGACGTGCGGAGACCTGGGAGCCCGCGGCCAGATCGGTGCCGCCGGTGCCCGCCTTCAGCGCGTTCTGGAGGGTCACCAGGTGCAGCGGGCCGTACTCGTCGAGCAGCGAGCCGTCGGCGGAGTAGGTCGACACGGTGGACAGCTGCTGGGCCCGGTCGGCCGTGGACAGGCCGCCGATGCCGAGGACGGTGAGCCGGTCGAGACCGTCGCCGCTGCCGGCGAGAGCCAGTTCGCGGTTGGCGGCGGTGAGTTCGCGCACCACCTCGCCGTTCTCGCCGTACTCGGTGGTCGCGATGTGACCGCCCGGCTCGGCTGTGTCGACCTCTCGGCCGGACGCCGTGAAGTAGCCGACGGTCGCGCGGGTGAAGTCACCGCTCGCGGCGTTCGCGCCGTCGTTGGACGTGGGCGCCTGCCCGGCGGCGTCGGCCGGGAACACCGCGGTGCCCCGGACCGGGAGCTGGTTCTGACCCCACGCGGCCACGCCGGACGCGGACAGGTCGTAGGGGGCGTGGCTGCCGGTGACGGCCACGTTGTAGACGACCTTGGTGACCGCGGTGCCGTCGGTCTCGGTGGTGCTGCCCGGCTTCAGCGTCGGCCGCGAGACCGAGAGCAGCATGCCCGAGCCGGCCGGAGCGGCGGTGCCGACCTGGCCGTAGGTGTAGGTCCACGGCAGTTCGCCGGGCGGGGTGAGGGTGGCTATCCGGCCGCCGCTGGTGTACGTGTACTCCGTCTTCAGCGCAGGAGAGATCCGCGGGTCCCAAGCCTCGCGCAGACGGCCGTCGCTGTCGTAGGCGTATGCGGCGACCGCGGTGGCGGTGGCCTGGCCGCCGCCCGGGTCGGTGGCCCAGAGCCTGATCTGCTTCACCTGGCCGGCGACGTCACCGAGGGTGCCGCTCGCCGCCGTGGTGGTGTCGGCGTAGACGTACTCCAGCATCCGGCAGCCCTTGGTGGCCGGGGTGGCCTGGCAGGTGCCGACGGAGACGGCGGTGGTGGGGGCGATCAGGTACTTCGGGCGCGCGGCGGTGTTGCCGGCCGCCGTGGTCTTCTCCCAGACGTACGTGGTGGTCGAGTTGTCGGTCGGCAGCGCCGTGGACGTCACCTGCCAGGCGGTCGCGTCGGACGAGACCTTGCCGAACTTCGTCACCGAGCCGTCGGTGTGCTTCAGCGTGAAGCTCGTGGTGAGCGACCCGGTCAGGGTCAGGCCCTGCGCACCCGGCTCGGCGGTCCAGCCGCCCGCGGTGGTGGCGGTGAAGCCGGCGGCCGAACCGTCCGCGCGTACGGCGGCCACCGAGGTGGCGGACGTCTTGGCGAGGTACACCCAGCTGGTGCCGGTGCGGTCGGCGGTGAAGCCCGCGCTCCACTGGGGACCGTAGACCGGTGCCTGACCGTCCTGCTCCTTGCCCAGGTCGGGGCGGCGGGAAGAGGCCGTGCGGGTGGCGCTCAGGCCGAAGGCGCCGGCGTCGGTTGCGCTGAAGGTCTGGTCGCCGGTGACGGCGTTCACGCCGCCCGGCGCGATGTCCTCGGTCAGGTCGGCACTGCCCCAGCGGTCCACGGTGACGGTGTTGACCGGGGAGTACACGGTGGCGCTGCCGGTGAACTTGGCACGCAGGTCGACCGGACCGTCGGCCGTCAGGGTCTTGGTGATGTTCCAGGTGAGGCCGGCCGGGGTCACGCCGGTCATCGTCAGCGGCCAGGCGGCCACCGCCGAGCCGTCGGCGGTCTTGGCGACATCGGCGACCGGGACGTCCTGCCAGGTGTCCGTCTCGCCACGGCGGTACTGATAGGTCACCCCGGTGCTGCCGCTGCCGCCGCGCGAGGTCAGCGAGACGGCCGAGTTCGGCCGGTCCCCCTGAGCCGGCGTCAGCAGCGCGGCACCGCCGACACCGAAGGCGTACGACGTCATGTCGGCGGAGATGTTTCCGCCGGAGTCGACGGTCTTGGCGTACAGCGTGTGCCAGCCCGCGGCGGGCTTGACGGTGACGGACAGCGGGTCACCGCCCGTGCCGTTGGTCGTGTCGTCGATCCGCTGGGGTGCGTTGGGATCGTCGAGCCCCCAGTAGTAGCCCTGCCCGTCGGTCGACGAGGTGTCCAGCACACAGGTCGCCCCCGCGTCCGCCTTGTCGGTCCAGACGTCCTTGGCGTACGGAGCGCACGTGACGGCCGGTGCGACGGGCTTGGCCGTGTTGAGGGTGAAGTTCGTGTACGCCGACCAGGTGCCGTAGTCGGTGCCGTCGTAGGCGCGCACACGCACCCTCAGATGGGAGCCGGCCGGGAAGGCGCCGGCCGCCGGAACGGTGAGCTTGGCGGTGGCGCCGGAGGCCACGCCCGCGCTGGTGCCGGTGTACGTGTAGGTGCCGGCGTCGTTGTTGGCCGGGTTCGGGGTCACCTCGAACTGCGCCTTGACGGTGCTGCCGTCGGCGTCCGTCACCTTGGCGCTCAGCAGCGGGGTGAGCGAGGTGACGTAACGGGAGCCGTTGTAGGCGTTGACCGTCGACGGGGAGACCGCGAGGGCGGAGGTGGTGCCGTAGGAGTTGTATGTAACCGTCAGATGCGGCTCGGAGGTCTCGTCACCGGAGGCGTAGTTCGCCGAGCGGAACCGGCGCCAGGTGAGCGAGTCCGTCTCGCTCGCGCCGCGGACCTGTACGCCATAGTTGGCCGAGCCGTCGGCCCACGCCTGCACGATCCCGTCGACGTCGAAGTTCATGTACCCGGACGGGCAGGACGAGCTGTAGCCGAGCGCGGCCGTGTTCGTCTTGGCGTCGGTTGTAGTGGTCGCGGGCTGGGCGCCCCAGGTCACCGTGTCGGGGTCCCAGTCGGCGGTGATCCGGCGGACCTGCACGCCCGCGCCCGTGGTGGCACAGGTCGAGGAGTAGTTCGAGTACAGGGCCAGGTTGGTGTCGGTGATGTGCTTGCCCTTGAACCGGGACACGTCGAACTTCACATAGCTGCGAGCCACCGTGGTGCCCGCGTCGTACGTGCCGGCCTTCAGCTCGGTCGAACCGCGCTGGGAGTCGGGGTAGTTGGTCGCCACCCAGGTGTCCGTCGAGGCCGCGAGCGTGGAGACCGGGTCCACCGTCACGGGGTACGACACGTCCGGGTCGGCCAGGAACTCCGCGTCCGGCTTGAGCACCAGGACGGTGGCGCCGTCGGCGTCGTGCTCGATCGCGGTGTCCACCTCGGCGATGTGCGCCGGGTCGCCGGACGCCTTGTCCTTGTCGGCGCCCCACATCGTCGGGGCGGACGCCTCGGCGACCACGTCACCGTCGGCGGACTTCAGGAACAGGTGGCCGTTGTCGGCCTTGGAGAGCTGCAGCCCCTTCAGGTCGAGGGGGATGCGGTACGACACCCCGTCCTCGGGGCGCTCGCTGAGGACGACCGACTGCTCGAAGCCCTGCGGCAGCGCCTGCACCGTGAGATCGGCGCCGTCGCCCAGCGCGTAGGTGGCGGTGTCGCCCTTCAGGGTCGGCGCGGGCAGGCTGGTGGACCAGCCCATCGCGAACTGGTGCTTGCCCTGCTGGACCGAGGCGAGTGTCCCCGCCCCGCCGTCGGAGAGCGTGACCTCCGCAGCGGTCACCTTCGGCGTCACGGCCGAGCCCGTGTCCGCGAGGGTGGTGTCGATGTCGTGCCAGTCGTCGTCGGCGTCCTGGACGCGCACCGGCCCGGAGAACGCCTCCGTGGTCAGCGAGCCGTCCGGGTTCGCCCACGTCGTCGAGGCCTCCGTGCGCTCGGAAAGGATCTCGATCTTCCGGTCCTGGAGCCGCGCCATCAGTCGTGCGGAAGCCTCGTCCGCCGCCTGCGCCGGCCCGCTCCTCTCACCGCTCGCGACGGACGCCCCCACGCCCGACGTGACGTCGGCCGTCGCCTGGCCCGTCCCAGCCGCGACCAGCGCGGCCTGTGTGACGAGCGCGAGCGACACCGCTACGGCCGCGGCTCTGAACCGCTGCGACCGGCTCTGCGGCCGCACGGCCACCGGCACCCCGGAAGGTGCCCCCACCCCTTGCTTTCTCAATTCACTCTCCGTGACAGGCCCCCGAAAATCAGGAGGCAGGAAGGAGAGGTGTATCAACAGAGAAGTCACACGACCTTCACAGGGGGTTCAAATATGAGCCCGAGGTGACCGATTCAAAGGGATTGGATGCCCGATTAATGCATACATAGGACCATCACGGGGTGCGCTTTTTTGTCACACAAAACTCGGTTCCGGGATCAGGATTTCGCAACGGAACCGTAATGGAAGCGTCCGCTTTTCTGACTGTGAGTCACTTCGCTGATTGAAACTGTCTACTGGTGTACGTACATGACGGGTCGTTAGAGCGGCAGCGCACTTTCGCGTCCGCTCCGGGCCGCCGGGGCCGCCACCGGAGACGGAGATCTGAAAATCACAAATGTGCCGGTCAACGGCGGCAGGTCCGTTTCGTCGGCACGACGCAGAAGAAGAGGAGCGTCGTCGTGCTCACCGCCATGGACAGCCCTGGGATCAACTCGACCAAGGCCGTCATCGGGAGCAGGGCCACCACCACAGATATCGGATACCACGACAACCTGGGCTGCAAGGCGGTCAGTGCCAGGACCGCCACCTGCTCGCCGAGCTGCGTTACAACGCCGACGAACACCAGCGGACGGCCGTGAACGTCTGCGGATTATCAAGGCTGGTCAGAGCCGCAGCAACCCAAAGCAGCACCCCCACGCAAGTTAGCGCGGCGGCTCCAAGGCTTCCACCGCTCTGCGTGGCTCCGCTTCCTGCTCTGCTGGATCAGGCCCGTGTGGGTCCCGCACATGGAAGCCGTACAGATCGATGGCGTCTGCGTCGACGTCATCAGGCTGGGGACGGCCCTCCTGGATGAACCCGCAGAGCGCCCGCAACGCGTCTTCGGCCAGTTCCAAAGGGTGAAAGGGCAAGGCGTACGGCTCTGCCTCCTCACCGGGCCAGGGGACGATGTCGGCCGGTCGGTCTCCGGACCAGTAGGGCCGTTCAAAGGAGAGCGGCTCCCCGATGTTCTCGATGATGCCGCTGTCCGGGGACAGGCTCAGGGAGCGGACGAGATGTCCGTCCTCCCACATGGCGAAGGCCAGCCAGTCGACGACGCTGTGCATGGCGTGCAGGACGAGCCGCCGGCCGACGCTTGCCGCCACGAGGTGTTCCGGGAGCTGGGAGGGGACGTCGATCATCACCCTCTGATCGCCGATGACATCCACGCCTGGCCAACTGGCTGCGTACGCCGTCCCCTTCTGGGGATACACGCCGTCCCAGAGGTTCGAGCCCTCGCACACTTCGATCTCACAGCCGGGGTAGAGCCGCCGCATCATGGTGACCGTCCGATCCAAATCCGCCACCCCTACTTGTCGCAGCAACCCCGGCACGTCACCGTCGGCATACACCAGCAGTCCCGTCTTCGCTCCCACAGCCCCTCCCCAGAACATTGCCCTTGGTGGCGGACGCACCATAGCCGCGGGCACTGACAGCAAAGGACCGGGAGTCGTGCCATTCGCCCGAGCTGAGAGCCCGCCAAGGACCGAAGTGGTCACTTCCCCGTCGGAGCCGGCCCTCGTCATGGACGATGACCGCATGCGGTACTTCAAGCCGACCAGGTCGCAGCCGCCGTACCAGGTGGCGGCTGGCGCGCGTGCTGGAAGGACGAAGGGCCCAGCAACAAGCCATTGACCGAGCAGGCTCTTGCTTGGCATCAGAGGATTAGGGGGGTGGGGATCTATGGCCTGCAACATAGTCCCGAGGTGGCTCCCGGGGACCTTTATGCCCACCCCCCTTGACCGCGGACCTCGAAGGTTCTCTGACCGGTCTCACTCCACTAGGCAAACTAGCAAGTGGCACTGACAACGGCCCGGGCCCAGGAGAAGCGGGCTTGGTCGAAGTCCTGAAGCGGTGCTCCGGGAAGGCATTCGGGCCTCGCCTCGGCTGCTGCGCTGACTGTCATCATCATGGGATGGCAGACGGGCAGATACCGGCAGGGTGGACTCTGGAGAAGATCCGTGAGGTATCCGGCGATCAGGAGTCCGTGGCTCTCGACACCGATCGCGTCGTGACCTGGGTGGGCCGGCCGGGTGAAGACGAACGGCTCCACCCCGAGATCATCTTGGGGTTCCACGGGCTGTGTCTGGTGAAGCCGGTCAGCGATGAGGACTGGTACATGGGTAGCCTGAACGACGATGGCAGTGTCGACTGCTGGAGCGCTTACGGCAACCTGTACGAGGCGCTGCGCGGTCTGTAGCCCGTTGGCCGCGCTCCAGGTCAACACAGCGAGGCCCGTCCCAGTTTCCGTCTCATTCAGCCCCGTTCACGGTCGTGCAGACGAGACCGAAGGCGGTGGCCGCTCCCACGACTGGCCGAGCACGAACGCAGGTCAATGCCTCTGTAGGGGGCCCAGCACCCCATCACCACCAAACCGGCGCCGGCGACCCCGCGCAGAACGCGACTTCATACACTCGTTCTCCGGCAGCGAAGGGAGCCGTCATGGAGCTGGCGCCATCGAGACGGGGCCGCGTAGCCAACAGCGGCTTGGGTGCGCTTCCAGCCGCCGTGACCATCCTCTACGCAGCCCAGACCACCGCCGCGTTCCCGCGCCTGTCGGCCTGCGTGGTCCTCTCCGCCTCGGTGATCATCGCTGTCCGGGGGTACCGGCTCTGCGTCACCTGCGAGAACACCGAGCTGACAGTACGCGGCTACCTGCGGACGCGAACCATCCCCCGAAGCAGCATCACGGAGATCACCGACTTCCCCGCTGTCCGCTGGACGGATCCGAGTGGGCGCAGGCGCTGGTCACCTCTGTGGGTACTCCATCGTGGCCCTCACGAAACCGCAGGGATCGCGGCATCCAAGAACCGCAACATCGCGGCACTGCGCAACTGGCTACAGCCGCGCAAGCGTCGGCCGACTCGCCGGTGACAGTCTCGGAGGCGGGTCAAGTGATGTCAGGAGACGCCAGCCGAAGAAGCAAGGCAACCTGCCTCGCCGCGACAGTTACCCTTCCTCCCGTGAACGGCAGAGGCGCATGGATCGGCACCATAGGCGGGTTTGTTGTTTGGTGGGGTCTGACAACTTTGACTTTCCGGCTCTTCGGCATGGTCATCGATGACCTCAAGAGCTGGCCGACATGCGCCGGCATGGCCGCCGCATCCGTCGTGACAGGGGAGCTGTCAGAACGCCGGCATCGGCGTCGGCGCAAGACGGGACCGCCGACGTCTTTCAACCACGGGAAACCACGAGGAAAGCGACCGAGCCCGACTCTGCCACGTATCGACCGTTCAACAAACCCCTTCCGGAAGTAGGCACTTGACCGCTTTGGGGCCTGAGTCAGAGCGGGAGGTCGTCAGGGAGTACTCGGAACGCCTTGTGGCGGCCCAGCGGGCGTACGGCCCGGAAGTCTCGTCGGTCCAGGGTGAGGATCGCGTCCGTGTCGTAGTCGGCGGCCAGCGCCACGTTCGCCGCGTCGGCGAGGTCGAGGTCCAGCGTGCGGTAGCGGACCCGGACGGACTGGGCGGCGCCCAGGTGGTCCTCCGTGATCTCCGGCAGGACGACACGACCCCGGCTCATCCAGCGCCGCAGGTCGTCGACCGCGCTGAGGGCGGCCTCCCTGCCGAGCTCACGCGTCGCCACGTGATCCAGTTCGGACAGCAGGAGCGGGGACATGACCAGCAGACCGGCCGCCATGATCGCCTCGTTCACCGCCTGGTGTTCCGGATGAGCCGAGTCCAGGGCTGCCAGAAGGCCGGACGTGTCGGCGATGACAATGATCACGCGGCGGATCCGGAACCGGGGTCGCTCTCACGCCGGACGGCCTCGGCGACCGTGTCGCGGACCTCCGACTTGGGCAGCGTGCGCCCCGGCCCCTCGAAGGTGCGCGAAAACAGCGGCTCGTCCCAGACCCTGTTCGCCATGGCCGCGAGGTGGATGCCCTGGCGGATGATCTCGGCCTCGCTGATACCTCGGCGCTTGGCGGCCTCCTTGATGATCGCCAGGTCTTCGGGGTCCGCGTAGACGTTCGTGCGCTTCATGGACATGTACCAAGGGTAGTACATGTACCTGATTGATGTATCCGGCACACCGTGCGGCGAGGCTCAGCTTGGGCGGCGGCAGCGGCAGCGGCAGCGGCAGCGGCAGCGGCAGCGGCAGCGGCAGCGGCAGCGGCGCCAGGATGTCGATAAGTCGGTCCCGGTGGCCGCGGACATGCCGGCTGACCCTGCAAGCGGGGTGCCGCTGACGCACGGGTACTCCAACGGAACCCGACCGGTGGGCCGCGGGCCCTAAGCCGTGTGTGGCGCGGAGCCATACGGAGGCAGCCCCCGGCCATCCGCTCCTCACCTCGATCTCCCACCGACGGGGACTTGCGCACGAAAACCGATCAGTTTACGGTGGTGAAACTGATCGGTTTCTCGCTGCGCGCGGACGGGCGAGCCACGACCCGAATCACCAGGAGCACGGATGACCGCCGAGCGCGACGCCGTAGGACGGGGACGACCGTCGGGTCCCCGCATCCCGGCGAAGCTGGCCGCCACCCCTCCGTACAGGCCGTACTCGCCCGGCGCGAGGCAGCCGACGCGGTGCGCCCGCCCGTGGTGATCGACGCGGAGTGGCTGCGCGAGCTGTGCCTGGCCGCCGGTGCGGACGACGCGGCAGCGGTGAGCCTGGACCACCCCGACCTGGCAGGCGAGCGCGAACACGTACGGTCCGCGCTGCCCGGCACCCGCACCCTGATCGCGATGACGGTCCGGATGAACCGCGACAACTGCCGCTCCCCGGCTCGCAGTGTGGCCAACCAGGAGTTCCACCAGGCCGACGAACAGGCCAACCACGCCGCCCGCACGGTCACCCGGGCCTTGCAGGACGCGGGCTATCGCGCGCTCAATCCGTCGGTCGGCTTCCCGCAGGAGATGGACCGTTTCCCCAGGGAGCGGATCTGGGTGGTGGCGCACAAGACGGTCGCGGTGGCCGCCGGGCTCGGTGTGATGGGCCTGCATCGCAACGTCATCCACCCGAGGTTCGGCAGCTTCGTGCTGCTGGTCACCGTCCTGGTGGACGCGGAGGTGAGCGAGTACGGGCGAGCACTGGACTACAACCCCTGCATCGACTGCAAGTTGTGCGTCGCCGCCTGCCCGGTCGGTGCCATCACCAAGGACGGCGCCTTCGACGCGCTGGCCTGCACCACGCACAACTACCGCGAGTTCATGAGCGGGTTCACCGACTGGGCGCAGACCGTGGCCGACAGCGAGGACGCCGCCGACTACCGCTCCCGGGTGAGCGATTCCGAGAGTGCCTCCATGTGGCAGAGCCTGTCCTCGCCGCCCGGCTACAAGTCCGGCTACTGCCTCGCCGTCTGCCCCGCGGGCGAGGACGTCCTCGGCCCCTACCTGGACGACCGCAAGTCCTTCATGGACACCGTCCTGCGACCGCTCCAGGACAAGAAGGAAACCCTCTACGTCCTGCCGGGCTCCCACGCGCAGGAGTACGCCCGGCGCCGCTTCCCCCACAAGCCGGTCAAGGAAGTCACCGGCGGCTGGCAGCCCCCGGCGAAACGTTCCGCGTCCCCCGAGCGAGAGAAACGTACGTCATGAGTGGCATTCACCCCTTCCGCGTCCTGCGGGCCAAGCCGCTGTGGATCGCCAACGGCGTCATCACGGGCGTCCTCGCGCTGCTGTTCGCCGTGTTCTACGTCGGCGCCAACATCGACCCGGCCGGCCACCTGAAGAACCTGCCCGTCGGTCTGGTCAACGCCGACAAGGGAGCCGCCGTCGACGGCAAGCAGATCAACCTCGGGAAGCGGATCACCCAGTCGATCAGGAAGTCCACCGCAGGCCGGGGCAAGATCGACTGGAAGGTGATGGACGAGAAGGAGATGAAGGAGGAACTCGGCAAGGGCAAGCTGTTCGGCGCGCTCATCGTGCCCGCCGACTTCACCTCCGCCACCACCGCCCTCACCGGCACCGCGCCCGCCGGGGCCCCGGCCCGCCCGGCTCTGACGGTGCTGACCAACCAGTCCGCCGGCAGCATCGGCTCCGGCCTGGCCCGGACGGCGACGACGACGGCTGCCGAGAACGCCTCGCTCCAGCTGGGCAGGGAACTGACCGCGCAAGTCGGCGCCCAGCAGACGAAGCTGCCCGCCGCGGCACGCCTCCTGCTCGCCGACCCGGCCGCCGTCACGGTCGAGGACGGCCACCCCCTCGACTCGCACAGCGGCCTGGGCCTGACGGCGTTCTACTACGCGCTCACCCTCGTGGTCGTCGGCATGCTCTCCGCCAACGTCATCAGCGGCCAGGTCGACCACGCCCTCGGCTACACCCACAACGACATGGGCCCCCTGCGCCTGACCCGCCCGCTGATCCGGGCGACCCGGGTCCAGACCCTCACCATCAGCAGCACCCTCATGGCCGGGCTGTCCCTGGTGATGGGCACCCTGGTCATGGTGGGCGCGGTCGGCATCATGGGCATGGACGCCTCTCACCTGCCGCTGCTGTGGCTGTACTCGGTGTGCGCCGTCGCGGTCGCCGGGATCGGCGCGCTCACCCTCCTCGCGGTCTTCGGCACGCCCGGCATGCTGGTGGTCACGTTGGTCTTCATCGGGATGGCGGTGCCGACGGCCGGGGCCACCACCCCCATCGAGGCACTGCCCGGCTTCTACCGCTTCCTCGCGGAGTTCGAGCCCCTGCGGCAGATCACCGGCGGCATCCGCTCGATCCTCTATTACGACGCCCAGGGCGACGCGGGTCTGACGCGGGGCTGGGTCATGATGGCGGCCGCCCTCGTGGCCGCGGCACTGTTCGGCTTCGGCGTGCTGGGCTGGTACGACCGCAAGGGACTGCACCGCGTCCCGTCGGAGACGACGCCCGGGAAGAGCGCGGCTCCGGCGTAGCGGAAGGCGTCTCCGCATCACCCCTGCATCACTCCCGCGCCACCCGCGCATCACCCCCGTATCACCCCCGCATCACCCAGGACGGGGCCACTGCTCGGAGTTGTCCCGGTGTGTGTCGCCCTGCCGGGGACGACAGGCGCGCATACCACCCCGGCTCGGCGACGGCCTTTCCCCCGGGCCGTCGCCGAGCCCCCGCCCGGACACTCCCCGGGAAACCGATCAGTTTCCATTCCGTCGGAATGGAGTTAACCTCTCAGTATGACCACCGAGGCGAAGCCCAGTTCCCGAGAGCGGCTGCTGAACGCGGCGGCCACGCTGACCTACCGCGACGGCGTCAACATCGGCGTGGAGGCGCTGTGCAAGGCGGCGGGGGTGTCGAAGCGCTCCATGTACCAGCTGTTCGAGAGCAAGGACGAACTGCTCGCGGCGAGCCTGGAGCAGCGCACCACCACCTATGTGGCGGCACTCCTGCCCGCACCGGACGACGACCGTTCGCCGCGCGAGCGGATCCTGCACGTCTTCGGACAGGTGGAGTCGCAGTCGGTTGCGCCCGAGTTCCACGGCTGCCCCTACCTGGCCGCGCAGATCGAGCTCAAGGACGAGAACCACCCCGCGAGCCAGGTGGCCCGTCGGGTCAAGGAGAACCTGACCGGCTTCTTCCGCGGCGAGGCCGAGCAGGGCGGGGCGAGCGATCCCGATCTGCTGGCCCGGCAGCTCAGCCTGGTCTTCGACGGCGCCAGCGCACGGGCCGGAATCGGAGCGGACACACTGACGGGGCTCGTGGCACCGACGGTGGTCACCCTGCTGGACGCGGCACACATGCGCTGAGGCATCGCCCGGCCGCCGCGCGGACAGCCTCCCCCGACCTGGGCCGAGTCGCCCTCGCGCCGTCGCGGGGCACGACATCGCGGAGCACCGAGGACACCGGCGCGCAGGCGGCGGGTACCGCGTCACCGACCGGCCGGAGACCCTCCTCGGACGGTCTTCAGGCCACCAGGCCCAGGATTCGGAGACCCTCCTCGGACGGTCCTCACCCACCGCATGACGCCCGATCAGGCGGCTGCCCGGCCACGCCCCTCACGCTGTACTGCGGCCAGGTAGGCCACAAGGCCCAGGATGGCGAGGGTCCACGCCAGCGTGACCGGCTCCAGCCCCAGTGCGAGACCGCCGCGGGAGCCGTTCACCGCCATCCAGTCGGCGAGCGAGGCGCCGAGGGGGCGGGTGATGACGTACGCGGCCCAGAAGGCGGGCACCGCGTCGAGACCGCTGAAGCGGTGGGCCGGCGCGGGCACGCAGATCGCCGCCGCGAAGAGGAGGACCGAACCCAGGTAGCCGAGGCCGGTGGTGGCGGTGAGGTCGCCCGCCGCGGTGCCGAGGGCGAACGTGGCGAGGACGGCCGCCCAGTAGAACGTCTCGCGTCGGCGGGTGCGGATGCTGTGGATGGACAGGGTGCGCTCGCTCGCGTACCAGAGGACGAAGACGGCGGCCAGGACGACGAGGAACGCGGGGGTCGAGACCGCGTAGGGGACGCCGAGGCCGACGTGGAGGACGTCGGCCGCCATCGTGCCGAAGACGCTGACCATGACGACGGTGGTCCAGTAGACCCAGGCGATGTGGCGACGGACGGTCAACTGGACGGCCAGGGAGGCCACCAGGGCGATTCCGCCGGCGGCGACCGCCGGTATCGGGCCGAGCACCCGGGCCAGGAGATCGGACGCCGTCTCGCCCATGCCGGTGGTCAGCACCTTGATGAGCCAGAAGAGGACCGTCACTTCGGGCACCTTGTTCGCCATCGGGCGCAGGGGGTGGCGGGACCTGTCGTCCAGGCCGTCGAGGAGGTGCGGTGTCGTCATGGCCCGCACGATGGCACGGTCAACGGCCTCTGCCCCAGCCCGCTTTGCCATAGTTTTTGTGCTTCTGGTGGGTAAGTTTCCTTTGGGTGACCGCGTTCCGGGAGGTGAGGGCCGGAGTCAGCGCGACTCCTCGCCCTGCGCCACCTCCACCTCGTGGTGGAAGGTCACCACGCCGGCCGCCGCGGCGCAGGCCGAGAACGCCGTGCAGGCGGCGAGGAGCAGGGCGATCCAGGAGGCCGTACGGGAGCGCCGCGCGGGAGGCGCGAGGAGAGCCGCGACACGCCGCGGCACGGGGCCGGTGGTCGCGGCGGCGGCGAAGTCCGGGCGGGTGGAGTGCGAGGCGTGGCCGGCGAGGGCGGCGCGGGCGATCGCACGCGCGGTCAGGTGGCGGTCGCCGACGGCGGTCGCGGCGGCCTCGTCGGCGGCGCGTTCCGCGGCGAGTCGGACGGTGTCGCGCAGGCGGCGCAGGCCGGGGTGGCAGTGCGCGGCGAGTTCCGCGGCGAGCAGGAAGCGGTGGTGGCCGCCCGCGTTGTGGGCGCGTTCGTGGGCGAAGAGGGCTTCACGCTCGGCGGGGCCGAGGCTGCGGAGCATCGCGGTGGTGACGACGATGCGATGCGGCCGGCCGGGCAGGGCGTACGCGTCCGGGTGGGGCGAGTCGACGACGCACAGGTCTCCCGCGGCGGGGCTCAGATCCGCCTGTCTGCGGGCGGAGCGGAAGGCCTGGAACTGGCGCACGGCCGAGCGCAGCAGGGTCCAGGCGCTCACGGTGAGCACTCCCGTGGCGGCCGCGGCCACGGGCAGGACGAGGGTGTCGGGCGGTGTGGGCAGGGGACGGACGAGTTCGCCGAACGCGGCGAAGAGGGGCACTTTGAGCAGGCCCGTCAGCACCAGCGCCCCCAGCGCGGACACCGAGGCAGCGGCCAGTACGAGCGTGCTGAGGGTCAGCGTCCACAGCGCGGCGACCGGGTTGAGGCGGTCGAGCGCCCGCCCGGCCAGCGTCCGGACGGCGAACGGCAGGAACAGCGGGGCGAGCAGCAGGGCCAGTTGCGGAGCGGTCACTGCTCACCCCCTTCCAGGAGTTCGCGCAGGACCCGCTCGTCGTCGGTGCTCAGCCGGGCGACGAAGCGGGCCAGGACCGTCTCCCGGTCGGTGTCCCGGTCGAGTTCGCTGTGCATGCGGCGGGCGGTGAGGCCGGGGGCGTCCTCGACGGGGAAGTACGCATAGCCGCGCCCCTGCCGCTCACGGTCCACGACCCCCTTGTCGTGCAGGCGGGTCAGGATCGTCGTCACGGTGGTGCGGGCCAGGTCGACGGCGAGGTCGGCCTGCACCTGCCCCGGTGTGCGGGGCACGCCCGCGGCCCACAGGGCGGCCATGACGGTGGCTTCGAGCTCACCGGCCGGCCGTCGTTCGTCCTTCGCGTCGGTCATGGGAACGATCCTCACCCCGCCATCGTCTACAGTGCAGTAGACCGTCTACAAGATTGTAGTCACTCGGGCGCCGTGTCCACGTGCTCCCGTCCGCCCAGTGAAACAGAAGGGGACCGAGGCATGCTGCTCGCCTTCGACGGGGCCCCGGTCGACGGTTCCGCCTACACCGACGTGGTGGACCTCGCCCACCGCTCCCCCGCCTGGCTGGACGGCCTGGTGTCCGCCTGGTCGACGTACGGGCTCTCGCTGTTCGCCGTCCTCATGGTCGTGGGCTGGTGGCGGGCGCGGCACCTCGGCTCCCGTGAGGCGGTGATCGCGCTGGCAGCGCCGGTGACGGTCGTCGTGGCGTACGCGCTCGACGACGCGCTGAAGCTGGTGGTGCGGGAGGACCGCCCCTGCCGGAGTCTGCGGGTGGCGACGCTGGAGGCGTGTCCGGCACCGGGCGACTGGTCCTTCCCCAGCAACCACGCGGCGACGGCGGCCGCGGCCGCCGTCGCGCTGCTCTTCGTCTCCCGCCGGCTCGGTGCGCTCGCGGCGGTGGCCGCGGTCGCGATGGCCGCCTCCCGGGTCTGGGTCGGCGCCCACTACCCCCACGACGTGGTGGCCGGTCTCGCGGTCGGTGCGCTCGTCGCCCTGCTGCTCACCACGGCCCTCCGCGGCCGGCCCGACGCACTGGTACGACGGCTGAGCGCGACGCGGCTTCGGCCGCTGCTGGTCGATCCGTGAGCCGCGGGAGTACGGCCGACCTGGGGGGCCGCCTACGGCGACGGTGCGTGCGTCGGGGCTGAACACCGCGACTTCGCCGCTGTCGCCGGGGCGGGTGAAGGCGTGTCGGAGCCGGCCTCCTGGCCCGGCAGAACCCACCCGAAGCCGACCGTCACCGGCCGGCGAGGGGTGCGGGGGGCGTCGTACGGCTTCCTCTTCCGGTTCGCCGGCCGGAACAGCCGTAGCCCGGCACCTCCCCGGGTCGCCACCGCTCACCCGGGCGACCCGGGCCGGGACCTCGTGGCCGTCGGCGTGGGCTGCGGGGCGTCGGCGCGCAGGGGGGCGTGCCCGGGCTTCGGGTCGGCGACCACGGCCCCCTTCTTGCGGTGGCGGGGCACGCCGTCCTGGGGGAACGTCAGCTGCTGGTTCATCCACGTCAGGGCGGGCGGCAACTCCTGCACCCAGGTCGGGAAGTTGTGGCTGCCGTGCTCGGGCTGGATCGACGCGACCCGCATGGGAGCCCTGACGGCCTTGATGAAGGCCTGCGTCTGCGGATAGCCGCGCTCACCGTGCTTGCTCTCGGCCACCAGGACGGAGACGTCGGGGGCGGGCAGGTGCTTGAGCCGCCACATCAGATCGTGGCCGTTGATCCGCTTGATGCGGCTCGGGCCGGTGCCGAAGAGATTGCCGGTCGTCGGGTCGTCCTTGACCTTGTAGTCGGGCGAGAGGGCTACGGCCGTCGTGTACACCTGCGGATCGCGCATCGTCAGCTGCAGGGCACAGCTGCCGCCGGAGGAGTAGCCCATGACCCCCCAGGCACTGGCGTCGTGGCCGACCCGGTAGGCGGACTTCAGGGCTTGGGGAAGGTCCTTGGCCAGGAAGGTCTCGGTCTGCGGACCGCCCGGTACGTCCACGCACTCGGTGTCACGCGGCGGGGCGATCGTCGGCCGGATCATCACCATGACGGTCGGCTGCATCCGACCGCTCTTCTGCAGGGCTCCGGCCGCCTGCGACACCCGCAGATACTGCGCGAGGTTGAAGATGCTGCCCGGGTATCCGCTGAGCGCGACGATCACCGGGAAGCGCTGCCGCTGGTACGCCTTCTGGAAGTACTGCGGCGGCAGATAGACGAAGGCCGGGTCGACCACGCCCGTACGGCGGCCGACGACCTTCACGGACTCCACTCGCCCGTTCACCGCGGCGGGGCCGGTGGGCAGTCCGCTGACCCGGCTCAACTGCTCGTCGGTGGCGGGCTGTACCAGCGCCCCCTGCACGGCCACGCCGTTCACCGTGCCGGTACCGCTGTAGCCGCCCGCCTGTGTCACTCCGACCGGGGCCGTCTCCACATCGCCGAAGAGTTCGCTCCATGAACCGAAGAACTGGTACGACGAGTTCAGCCAGCACGCGAACGCCGCGATGATCACCACCTGGGTCGTCCCCAGAGCCACCAGGCGCCCGAGCACGTGCAGCAGCCCCTGCTGGGCGAACCGTGGCCACCACCGGACCAGCAGTGCCACACACACGGCGGCGAGGGCCGCCATCACATACACGGTCGTCTCGCTGGTCAGACCCATACCGGTTGATCCCCGATTTCCCTACCTGTGCGGTTTCCTTCACACAGAAGGAGGGGTCGGGAATCCTGCGCGTTCCCCAATTAGTGCAAAAGGGGTGGCGATACCGCCCACTCGGCGGCGTCCCTCGCCTGCCGCCCCATGGTGCTCGCCCGCGGGACGAGCCGGTGCGGGGCCCGGATCTCCATGCCGGGGACCGGCGTCGAGCTGCCGATGCGCTTGAGCAGTCGCGTCACCGCCGTCTCGGCGATCATCTTCTTGTCCGGCGAGACGGTCGTGACGGACGGGTTCGAGTAACGGCCGTCCTCGATGTCGTCGTAGCCGACGACGGCGACGTCCTCGGGGACGCGCAGCCCGCGTGCGGCCAGCGTGTGCAGGGCGCCCAGGGCCACCAGGTCGCTGTAGCAGAAGACCGCGTCGGGCCGCTCCTCCAGGTCGAGCAGGTGCGCCATGGCGCTCGCGCCGTCGGAGCGGTTGAAGCGCGGGGTGGAGATGACGAGTTCCTCACGCACGGCAACGCCGGCCCGCTCGTGGGCCAACCGGTAGCCCTGGGTGCGCAGTTGGGCCGCCTCACCGGTGCGGTAGGGCTGGTCGCCGATCGCGGCGACGCGGCGCCTGCCGAGGCCGAGCAGATGTTCCGTGGCCTCCCGGGAGGCGGTGACGTCGTCGATGCCGACATGGTCGAAGCCGCCGTCGCTCACCCGCTCCCCGAGCACGACCAGCGGGAGGTTCGCGTCCCGCTCGCCCAGGTCGGACTGGGCCAGCCCCAGGGGGCTGAAGATGACGCCGTCGAAGAGCAGCTGCTGGGAGCCGCGGCTGAGGAACAGCTTCTCGTGCTCGGGGTCGCCGTCGGTCTGGTCGATCAGGACGTTGTACCCCCGCACCCGGGCCGCCCGGATGATGCCCTGGGCCAGTTCGGCGAAGTAGGGCGTGTCCAGGTACGGCACCACCACCGCGATCTGGCCGGACCGGCCGGAGGCGAGGTTGCGGGCCAGGACGTTGGGCTGGTAGCCGAGCTCGTCGACGGCCTTCTGCACCCGGGCACGCATGGCCTCGGAGACCGGGGCGTAACCGTTGACCACATTGGACACGGTCCGGCTGGAGACGCCGGCGAGCGCCGCGACATCGCGGAGTGTGACGCCGTTTGCCATATGTCCACCTTCGCCCCGGATGTCGTTTTCAGCGCTGAAAGTTTCCTACGAGTTACCTCTTGCAGCGCGGCAAGTTCTCGGTTAACACTTTTGCAGCGCTGCAAAGCGTAGCAGAAGGGGGCCTGATCCAGCCGGGTCGGGAACCCAGGGATCGTGACGTCACCGCGTCGCGGACCGGACCAGTAGGAGCCGCAGTGGGAACAGCCACTCAGGAGCCGGGAGCCGCACCGGCCATGACAGGGCCTCACTCTTTACTCACGGCGGTCTGACAGCGCCCGTGCGCTGATCACCTGGCTGTCTCTCACCTTCACCGACGTCACCCGCGCCCACCCTCCCGCGCCGGTCGACGGCCGCCTCCTCGCCCAGTGCCGCGGTGCCCGCACGCCCTCGGCCCCCTCACCGGGCCCCCGTGTGTCCGGCGTACCTCCGCCTTGCCACCCTCGCCCCTGCCCTCGGGCACCACACCCAGGAGATTGCTCATGTCCTCCACCAGAAGGCCCACGTCCCGTTCCGTCCGGCGCACCGCGGTCGCGGCGACCTCCGCCGCCCTCGCCGGGGTGCTCCTCGCGGCCTGCGGGTCGGGCGGCGGCAGTGGCAGCGGCACCACGGGCGGCGGCCCGGTGCACATCAAGGTGTGGGCCTGGTACCCGCAGTTCAAGCAGGTCGTGGCCGAGTTCAACAAGACCCACAAGGACGTCCAGGTCGACTGGGTGCAGGCGGGCGTCGGCCAGGACGAGTACACCAAGCTGAAGACCGCGCTCAAGGCGGGCCAGGGCGCCCCCGACGTCGTCATGCTGGAGTTCCAGGAGCTGCCGACCATCCAGCTCACCAAGGGCCTGCTCGACATGGGCAAGTACGGCGCCAACGACGACAAGGGCAACTACGTCGACTGGGCCTGGAAGCAGGCCTCCGACGGCGACCACGTCTACGCGATCCCGGTCGACGGCGGCCCGATGGCGATGATGTACCGCGCCGACCTCTTCAAGAAGTACGGCCTGAAGGTCCCGACGACCTGGGCGCAGTACAAGGAGGAGGCCGCCAAGCTGCACAAGGCCGACCCCAGCGCGTACATGACCGACTTCGGCAGCGACGAGACGGCCGCCGGCTGGCGCCAGGGCCTGACGTGGCAGGCCGGCTCCCGCCCCTACACCTACTCGGCGAGCAAGCTGCCGGACATCGGGGTCAAGCTCAACGACGACAACGCCAAGAAGGTGTACGACTACTGGGGCGACCTGGTCAAGAACAAGCTGGTCGACACCCAGTCGTACGCCACCACGGACTTCTACAACGGCCTCAGCACCGGCAAGTACGCCACGTACATCGCGGCCGGCTGGGGTCCGGGCTACCTCTCCAGCGTCGCCAAGAAGACCGCGGGCAAATGGCGGGTGGCCCCGCTGCCGCAGTGGACGGCGGGCGGCAACGCCCAGGGCGACTGGGGCGGCTCCAGCTTCTCGGTGACCTCGCAGACCAAGCACCCCAAGGAGGCCACCGAGGTCGCCCGGGAGCTCTTCGGCACCTCCCAGGGCGCCTGGAAGATCGGCATCGACCAGGCCTACCTCTTCCCGCTGGCCACCCCGACCCTCAACAGCGAGTACTTCAAGAACAAGAAGTACGACTTCTTCGGCGGCCAGCAGATCAACAAGGTGTTCGTGCCTGCCGCGAACGGCATCGGGGCCTTCGACTGGAGCCCGTTCCAGGACTTCGCCTACAACACCGACACCAGTGAGGTGGGCAAGGCCGTCCAGGGCCAGACCCCCTGGTCCTCCGTCAACGACAACGTCCAGGACCAGGTGACCTCCTACGCGAGCAAGCAGGGATTCAAGGTCAGCAAGTAACGGACCCGAGTCCCCGACCCCCACTGCCCCCGCCCGCGCGTCGCACCGCCCGCCGGCGGGGGCGCCGTAAGACGCGCAAGGAGATGTGATGAGCCTGCTCCGACAGCAGGGACCCGCGACGGCCGCGCCCCCAAGTACCGTCCGCAAAAAGGGACTTCGCTCCCCTGTGACCGGATCGGGCGTGGGCCGCCGGAACGGACGGCAGTCCGCCCACACCCGCCACCAGGCCATGGGCTTGCTGCTGATCACCCCGTTCGGGCTGCTCTTCGCGGCCTTCCTGGTGGCCCCGCTGGCGTACGCCTTCTGGCTGAGCCTCAGGACCTCCACCCTGGTCGGCGGTGACCACTTCAGCTGGTTCGCCAACTACAAGCAGACCTTCACCGACCCGCACTTCACGTCCGGTGTGCGCCGCGTGGTGGTCTTCGGCCTGGTGCAGATCCCGGTCATGCTGGGACTCGCGCTGCTCGGCGCCCTCATCATCGACGAGGTCTCCAGCAAGCTCGCCAAGGTCTTCCGGATGACGCTGTTCATGCCGTACGCCGTCCCCGCGGTGATCGGCGCCCTGATGTGGGGCTTCCTGTACAGCCCGACCTTCGGCCCGGTGAACTCCCTCAGCCACGCCCTGGGCACCGGGAAGGTCGACCTGCTCGGCCACAGCCTGATGCTGACCTCGCTCGGCAACATCGTGACCTGGCAGTGGACCGGCTACAACATGATCGTCCTGTACGCCGCGCTGCAGGGCCTGCCCCGCGAGGTCTACGAGGCGGCCAAGCTCGACGGCGCCGGGCAGATCCAGACGGCCCTGCGCATCAAGATCCCGATGATCTCCGCGGCCATGGTGCTCACGCTGATGTTCACCATCATCGGCACCCTGCAGTTCTTTACCGAGCCCCGCGTGCTGGAGCCGACGGCGTCCTCGGTGATCACCCCGGACTACACGCCCAACCTCTACGCCTACAACCTCGCCTTCCAGTACTCGGAGTTCAACTACTCCGCCGCCATCTCCTTCTCCCTCGGAGCGGTGGTCTTCATCGGCTCCTACCTCTTCCTGTTCGCCGCACGCAAAAGGAGCGGACTGAAGTGACCACCGCCGCCGCACCCGCCCCCGCCGTCACCGTCGCCGCCCCGAAGCCCCGCCGTACGTCCTCCGCCCGAGGACGCGTCACCGTCAACGCGGTGATGGTGGCGATGATCCTGTACTTCCTGATGCCGTTCTGGTGGCTGGTCGTCGCCGCCACCAAGGACAACGACGCCCTGTTCTCCACCGCCGCCCTGTGGTTCCACTCGCCGGGCGCCTTCTTCACCAACCTCCAGCAGCTGTTCACCTACAACGACGGCGAGTACCTGCGCTGGATGGGCAACACCGCCGTCTACGCGGGCGTCAGCGGCGTCGGCGCCACCGCCGTGGCCACCTTCGCCGGGTACGCCTTCGCCAAGTACCGCTTCCCCGGCCGCAACCTGCTCTTCTCCAGCCTGCTCGGCGCCATCATGGTCCCGGCGACCGCGCTGGCCATCCCCACCTACCTGCTGCTGAGCAAGGTGGCGCTGACCAACACCATGTGGGCGGTCATCCTGCCCTCGCTGCTCAACCCGTTCGGCGTCTACCTGGTGCGGGTCTACGTGCAGGAGTCCCTGCCGGACGAGCTGCTGGAGGCGGCCCGCGTGGACGGGGCGGGCGAGCTGCGGGTGCTGTGGTCGGTGGCGCTGCCGACCCTGAAGCCGGCCCTGGTCACCGTGCTGCTGTTCTCCATGGTCGGCACCTGGAACAACTTCTTCCTGCCGCTGGTCATGCTCAACAACGACAAGCTGTTCCCGCTCACCGTCGGCCTGCAGTCCTGGTACCAGGGAGCGCTCATCCAGTCCGGCGCCAACGCGCTGTTCACCCTCGTCATCGCGGGCTCTCTCGTGGCGATCCTCCCGCTGATCGTCGCCTTCCTCCTCCTCCAGCGGTACTGGCGCGGCGGTCTGACCGTCGGAAGCCTCAAGTGAGCCCAGTTCCTCCCCTTTCGCGCACCTCCCGGAGCGACCTCCATGCTGCACGCCTCCCTGACCGTCGACCCCGCCTTCCGCGTCGCCGACGTGAGCCCCCGGACCTTCGGCTCGTTCGTCGAGCACATGGGCCGTTGCGTCTACACCGGCATCTACGAACCCGGCCACGCGTCCGCCGACGAGGACGGCCTGCGCCGTGACGTCCTGGACCTGGTGCGCGAGCTGGGGGTGACCGCCGTGCGCTATCCCGGCGGCAACTTCGTCTCCGGCTTCCGCTGGGAGGACAGCGTCGGCCCGGTCGCCGACCGCCCGACCCGCCTGGACCTCGCCTGGCACAGCACCGAGACCAACGCCTTCGGCCTGCACGAGTTCCAGCGCTGGGCCGAGAAGGCCGGCGTCGAGTCGATGATGGCCGTCAACCTCGGCACCCGGGGCGTGGCGGAGGCCCTGGACCTGCTGGAATACTGCAACCACCCGGGCGGGACCGCCTGGTCCGACCAGCGGATCAAGAACGGCGCCCAGGACCCCTTCGGCATCCGCATGTGGTGCCTGGGCAACGAGCTGGACGGCCCCTGGCAGACCGGCCACAAGACCGCCCAGGAGTACGGCCGTATCGCCGCGGAGACCGCCCGGGCCATGCGCATGGTCGACCCGACGCTGGAACTGGTCGCGTGCGGCAGCTCCAGCTCCTCGATGCCGACCTTCGGCGCCTGGGAGGCCACCGTCCTGGAGGAGGCCTACGACCAGGTCGACTACATCTCCTGCCACGCCTACTACGAGGAGCTCGACGGCGACCTCGGCAGCTTCCTGGCCTCCGGGGTCGACATGGACCACTTCGTCGAGTCGGTGGTCGCCACCGCCGACCACATCCGGGCGAAGCTGGGCCGGAAGAAGCGGATCAACCTCTCCTTCGACGAGTGGAACGTCTGGTACAACACCCGTTTCGAGGCGCAGGGCAAGCCCACCGACTGGGCCGTGGCGCCCCGAGTGATCGAGGACGAGTACAACGTCGCCGACGCCGTCGTGGTCGGCGGACTGCTGATCAGCCTGCTGCGCAACAGCGACCGGGTCACCGCCGCCTGTCTCGCCCAGCTCGTCAACGTGATCGCCCCCATCCGCAGCGAGCCCGGCGGCCCGAGCTGGCGGCAGACCACCTTCCACCCCTTCGCCCAGGCGGCCCGGCACGCCCGCGGCACGGTCCTGCGGGTGGAGCCGGTCGCGCCGACCTATGAGACGAAACGTTTCGGCGAGGTCTCCGTCGTGGACGCCGTGGCCACCCACGACGGCGACGAGCTCACCGTCTTCGCGATCAACCGGCACCAGAGCGACAACGTCGAACTCGCCCTGGACCTGCGGGCGTTCCCCGGGTACGCCCCGGTGGAGCACGCGGTGCTGAGCGACCCCGACGTGCGCGCCGTCAACACCCAGGACGACCCCGACCGAGTCCGCCCGTACGCCGCCGACACCGGTTCGGTCACCGACGGCCGCCTCACCGCGAGCCTGCCGCCCGTCTCCTGGAACGTCGTCCGGCTGCGCCGCGCCGGCTGACCACTCCCCTCCGACACCCGCCGCTTCCGACTCCCCCCTTTTCTCCCGGGAGCGGCGGGCCCCGCACCACCCCTCTTCCCGGACATCCCTTGGGAGCCGCACATGTCCACCACCAGGGAAGGCGCCAGACAGCGCGCCGTACCCCGCACCCAGGCGATCACCCTGCTGCTGGCCCTGCTCGCAGCCGTCGTCGCCGTCGTCCTCCCCGCCTCCGGCCAGGCGCACGCGATCTCGCGCGCCTCGCAGACGATGTACACCCCGCCGTCCAACGCCCCGTCGCCCGGCTCGCTCTACCCGCGCGCCATCCGGCTGCAGAACAGCGGATCGTCCAACGGCACGCTCCTCGCCACATTCGAGCAGTACAGCTCGGGCACCCCCGTCTTCCCGATCTACCGCAGCACGGACAACGGCAACAGCTGGAGCCAGATCTCCAGCATCAGCGACACCCACAACGGCTTCGGCAACCGCTACCAGCCCTTCCTGTACGAGCTGCCCACGCAGATCGGCACCTTCCCGGCCGGCACGATCCTCGCCGCCGGCAACTCCATCCCGAACGACCTCTCCACCACCGAGCTGGACCTGTACGCCAGCACCGACCACGGCGCCTCCTGGTCGTACGTCAGCTCCATCGCCACCGGCGGTGAGGCCGACCCCACCAACGGCAAGACGCCGGTGTGGGAGCCGTTCCTGATGGTGTCGGGCTCCAAGCTGATCGCGTACTACTCCGACCAGCGCGACCCGAACCACGGCCAGAAGATCGTCCACCAGGTCTCCACGGACGGCGTCACCTGGGGTTCCGTGGTCGACGACGTGGCCACGTCGACGTACGGCGACCGTCCGGGCATGCCCGTCGTCGCCAAGCTGCCCAACGGCAACTACGTGATGACGTACGAGTTCTGGGGCGCCCCCGAGGGCGGCTTCGCCGTCTACTACAAGATCTCCTCCAACCCGGAGGCGTTCGGCTCCGCCACCGGCATCGCCCTCAAGGCGACCGACGGCACCCAGCCCAAGAGCGCCCCGTACATCACCTGGCTGCCGACCGGCGGTGCCAACGGCACCCTGGTGGTGAGCGCCAACAGCAGCGACGACCTGTTCCTCAACACGCAGAACGGCGCCGCGAACACCTGGACGCGCATCGCCTCCACCGTCCCCGGCGGCTACAGCCGCGGTCTGCTCCCGCTGGCCGACGGCCACAGCCTGCTGGTCCTCAGCGGCGGCCACCTCACCAGCACCGGCCTGAACCCGGTCAGCTACGGCACGATCGACCTGGGCGGCGGCATCTCGGACGGCGCGACCTACACGATGTCCA
The DNA here is from genome assembly GCF_040607335.1 of Streptomyces sp. NPDC005303. Taxonomy (NCBI): domain Bacteria; kingdom Bacillati; phylum Actinomycetota; class Actinomycetes; order Kitasatosporales; family Streptomycetaceae; genus Streptomyces; species Streptomyces sp. NPDC005303. The sequence goes on from NZ_JBEXGM010000036.1 coordinate 80,295, forward strand.
ACGCCAACAGCCACCTGATGCTGACCATCGCGGGCGGCTCCACCACCAATGGTGTCAACGCCACCCAGCAGAACGCCGACAACGCCACCGACCAGCAGTGGAGGTTCGTCCAGCAGACCTCCGGCTACTTCAAGATCTTCAACGTGGCCAGCGGCAAGGTGCTCGGCGTGCAGAACCAGTCCACCGCCAACGGCGCCAAGGTCCTGCAGTGGGACGACAACGGCACCCTCGACCACGAGTGGGCGATCGCCCCGAACCCGGCGGGCGGCTTCACCGCCACCAACCGGATCAGCGGCAAGTACCTGGAGATCCCCAGCGCCTCCACCACCGTCGGCACCGCCGCCGGGCAGTGGTCCGACACCGGCTGCGCCTGCCAGCGCTGGAACCTCGCCCAGACCGCGCTGCCGAACCTGGCGACCGGCCAGTACCGCCTGGTCAACAAGAACAGCGGCAAGCTCCTGGAGATCCCCGGAGCCTCCACCGCCGCGGGCAAGCAGGCGGGCCAGTGGGTGAACACCGCCAACAACTGCCAGCTGTGGACCTTCCAGTCGCAGAGCGGCGGGGCGTGGACCGTGAAGAACGTCAACAGCGGTCTGTTCCTCGACAACAACGGCTCCGCCTCGGCCGGCGCGGCCGTCGTCCAGAACGCCTCGTCCACCGCGAGCTCCCAGAAGTGGACGCTCACGGACGCGGGAGGCGGCTACTACAAGCTCGTCAACTCCGGCAGCGGCCTGGTGGCGGACGTCGCCTCGGCCTCCACCGCCAACGGCGCGCTGATCGTGCAGTCGGCGGACAACGGCGCCGATGACGAACTGTGGCAGGTCGTGCGGGTCAACTGACCCACCTGGGGGCCCGGTTCAGGCCGGGCCCCGATCTTCTGCCCAAGATCCCGAACAGTGATCGCAATACCGAACAAGAGAGGTGGGCCGCCATGCCCGAGGAACCCTGCGTCGTAGGCGTCGACTACGGAACGCTGTCCGGCCGGGCCGTCATCGTCCGCGTCCGCGACGGCGCGGAGCTCGCGTCGGCGGAGCACGTCTACCCGCACGCGGTCCTGGACCGCGAGCTGCCGGACGGCACCCGGCTGCCCCCGGACTGGGCCCTTCAAGTGCCCTCCGACTACATCGACGTGCTGCGCATCGCCGTACCCGAGGCCCTCGCCCGCGCCGGAGTGGCGCCCGAGCAGGTCATCGGCATCGGCACCGACTTCACCGCCTGCACGATGGTGCCGACACTGGCCGACGGCACGCCCCTGTGCGATCTGCCCGAGTACGCCTCCCGCCCGCACGCCTACGTCAAGCTGTGGCGCCACCACGCGGCGCAGGGCCAGGCCGACCGGATCAACGCGCTGGCGGAGGAGCGGAAGGAGCCGTGGCTGCCGCGCTACGGCGGGAAGATCTCCTCCGAGTGGGAGTTCGCCAAGGCACTTCAGGTCCTGGAGGAGGATCCGGAGGTCTACGGCCGCATCGAGCGGTGGGTGGAGGCCGCGGACTGGATCGTGTGGCGGCTGAGCGGGACGTACGTCCGCAACGCGTGCACCGCCGGTTACAAGGGCCAGTACCAGGAGGGCGTCTACCCGTCACCCGCCCATCTGGGCGCTCTGCACCCGGACTTCGCCGGTTTCGTCACCGACAAGCTGGACCAGCCCGTCGGTCAACTCGGCGACCCTGCAGGGACGTTGACCGTCGAAGCCGCCGCCTGGACGGGGCTGCCCGAGGGCATCACGGTCTGCGTCGGCAACGTCGACGCGCATGTCACCGCCCCGGCGGCAGCAGCCGTGGAGCCCGGCCAGATGGTCGCCATCATGGGCACCTCCACCTGCCATGTGATGAGCTCCGACCAGCTCGGCACCGTGCCCGGCATGTGCGGGGTCGTCGACGGCGGCATCCTGCCGGGCCTGTGGGGCTACGAGGCCGGGCAGAGCGGCGTCGGCGACATCTTCGCCTGGTTCGTGCGCACCGGCTTCCCCGCCGAGTACGCCGAGAAGGCCGCGGCGGCCGGGCAGACCGCGCACGAGTACCTGACCGAACTGGCCGCCCGGCAGAAGGTCGGCGAGCACGGACTCGTGGCCCTGGACTGGCACAGCGGCAACCGCTCGGTGCTGGTCGACCACGACCTCAGCGGCCTGATCGTCGGCCAGACGCTGTCCACCCGCCCCGAAGACGTCTACCGCGCCCTGCTGGAGGCCACCGCCTTCGGCACCCGCACCATCATCGACGCCTTCGAGTCCGCCGCCGTACCCGTGCGAGAACTGATCATCGCGGGCGGCCTGACCAAGAACGCCCTGCTCATGCAGATCTACGCCGACGTCACCGGCCGCCCGCTCGGCGTCATCGGCTCCGCCCAGGGCCCGGCGCTCGGCGCCGCGATGCACGCCGCCGTCGCCGCCGGGGCGTACCCCGACATCCGCGCCGCCGCCCACGCCATGGGCAAGGTCCACCGCGGCCTCTACCTGCCGGACCCCGAGCGGGCGGCCGCCTACGAGCGCCTCTACGCGGAGTACCGGGTGCTGCACGACTACTTCGGCCGCGGCACCAACGACGTCATGCGCCGGCTGCGCCGCCTGCGCACCGAAGCGTCCGCCTGACCCCCTCGAAAGGAACCCTCATGGAGAACAGCGCCAACCACCCCTACCCCGACCAGGAGATCTGGTTTCTCACCGGCAGCCAGGGCCTGTACGGCGACGACGTCCTGAGCCAGGTCGCCAAGCAGTCCAGGAACATCGCCGAGATCCTCGGCGGCCCCGGCAAGGTCCCGGTGCGGATCGTGTGGAAGCCGGTCCTGACCGACGCCGAGTCGATCCGCCGGATGTGCCAGGAGGCGTCCGCGTCCGACACCTGCGTGGGCGTGATCGTGTGGATGCACACCTTCTCCCCGGCCAAGATGTGGATCGCCGGACTCAGCGCCCTCGACGTGCCGCTGCTGCACCTGCACACCCAGTACAACCTGTCGCTGCCCTGGCCCAGCATCGACATGGACTTCATGAACCTCAACCAAGCCGCGCACGGCGACCGCGAGTTCGGCCACATCGAGTCACGGGTCGGCGTGGACCGCAAGATCGTCGCCGGTCACGCCACCGACCCGCGGGTGATCCGGCGGGTCGCCGCCTGGGCCCGGGCGGCTGTGGGCCGGCACGCCTCACGCACCCTGCGCCTGGCCCGCTTCGGCGACAACATGCGCGACGTCGCGGTGACCGAGGGCGACAAGGTCGAGGCGCAGCTGCGGTTCGGGTACTCGGTGAACACCTACGGGGTCAACGACCTGGTCGCCGTCGTCGACGCGGTCGAGGACAAGGCGGCGGCCGAACTCGCCGAGGAGTACATCGAGTCGTACTCCGTCGTGCCCGCCCTGCGCCCCGGCGGCATCCGCCACGACTCGCTGCTGTACGCGGCTCGCCAGGAACTGGGCCTGCGCACCTTCCTCACCGAGGGCGGCTTCACCGCGTTCACCACCAACTTCGAGGACCTGGGCGGGCTGCGCCAACTGCCCGGCCTGGCCGTGCAGCGGCTGATGGCCGACGGCTACGGCTTCGGCGGCGAGGGCGACTGGAAGACCTCCGCGCTGCTGCGCACGATGAAGGTCATGGGCACCGGGCTCCCCGGCGGCACCAGCTTCATGGAGGACTACACCTACCACCTGGGCCCCGGCACTCCGCGTGTCCTCGGCGCCCACATGCTGGAGGTCTGCCCGTCGATCGCCGCCGACCGGCCCAGCTGCGAGATCCACCCGCTGTCCATCGGCGGCCGCGAGGACCCCGTCCGCCTGGTCTTCAACGCCGCCGAGGGCCCCGCCGTGGTCGTCGGCCTCTCCGACCTCGGCGACCGCTTCCGCCTCACCGCCAACGCCGTCGACGTCGTCTCCCCCAGCGAACCGCTGCGCCGCCTGCCCGTGGCCCGGGCGGTGTGGAAGCCGCGTCCCTCGCTGGCCGAGTCCGCCGAGAGCTGGTTGCTGGCCGGCGCCCCGCACCACACCGTGCTCAGCTCCGCCGTCGACCTGGAGACCCTCACCGACTACGCCGCGATGACCGGTGTCGAACTGCTCACCATCGACGAGAACACCAGCACCGAGCAGTTCGCCAAGGAGATCCGCTGGAACGCCGCCTACCACC
>NZ_JBEXGM010000037.1:0-76447 GCF_040607335.1 Streptomyces sp. NPDC005303
GGAGTCCGTCACCGAGGGCCACCCCGACAAGATCGCCTCCAGCCGACGGCCGCAGCAGCGACACCGACTCCGGCCGCCGATCCATCGGCCCCGTCGCCAACCTCTGTGGGTAGAACACCTAGTGCTGTGACCGCATAGGTTCGCCGGGTCGGGGGCCGTGGCGGTTGAAATGGGCGGTGACGTCCTCATCGCTCGCCTCCACCGTGCAGACCGCGCCCTCATCTGCGTGGTCTGGCGGGGTCCACCGACAGAGGTACGACCAAGTAACCCTGGAGCGGGCTGTGTTGTGGAGAACCATGGCCTAGCTTCGACTGCATGATCTCCAGACATCGCAGGGCCGCTTTGGCCACTCTGCTTACCCTGGCCCTGTCTGCGCCGCTTTTGGGCGCCACACCGGCCGCCTCCGCCAACGCCGCGCAGGCCGCGCCCCAAGTCCCGTACAGCAGCGGGTTAGAACTACCGTCCCCTACCGGTCCGTACCCCGTGGGCCGCCGCACCCTGCACCTGGTCGACCTGAACCGCAACGATTCATGGGTGCCGACGGCCGGTAACCGGGAGCTGATGGTGACGGTGTCCTACCCGGCACGCTCGGCGAGTGGATTACCGGCGGCATACATGACCGACGAGGAGGCGCAGCTCCTCTTGGAGGCGAGGGGGCTCGGTGGTGTCGTGCCCCACGAGATGGTTGCCGGGGCGCGTACCCACGCGTACGTGGGCACTCGCCCGGCGCCAGGGCGTTTCCCCCTGGTGCTGCTCTCCCCGGGCTTTTCGATGCCGCGCACCACACTGACCTCGCTCGCTGACGATCTCGCGAGTCGAGGCTACGTCGTCGCCTCGGTGGACCACGCGTACGAATCCGTCGGCACTGCTTTCCCCGAGGGCCGGATGCTGACCTGTGTGGCCTGCGAACGGGTCGACACTCCAGAGGAGCAGGCGGCTGTCGTGCGCGGCCGGGCCAAGGACATGTCCTTCGTGATCAGCGAGTTGACCAACGGCCGACAGGCCGGGGCGCTGTCGCATGTGATCGCCCCGAGCCGGACCGGAATCGGCGGGCATTCGATCGGGGGTGCAACCGCGGCGGCAACCATGGCCGCCGACCGTCGTGTGCGGGCGGGGTTCGTACCTGGACGGTGACTTCTTTCTGCGCCCTGCCGCGGCAGGGCTTGGCGGGCGCCCGTTCATGATGCTCGGCGCCGAGTCCACCCACAGCCCCAACAGCCTGACAGCCGACTGGCCTGAGGCGTGGAACAACCTGAACGGCTGGAAACGCTGGCTGACCGTGGCCGGCGCTGAACACTTCTCCTTCACGGACCTGCCGTATCTGGCCGGGCAGTTGGGCCTGTCGGACCCTGCCATACCGCTGTCCGGAGAACGCGGGTGGCGCATAACCCGCGACTACGTGGCAGCGTTCTTTGACCTTCACCTGCGGGACATATCGCAGCCGCTCCTCAATGGCCCCAAGGCCACGCATCCGGAGGTCGCATTCCAGCAGCCGTGACCTGGCGCCCGGTAGCAGTGCCGCGACCGCGTAGGTTCGCCGGGTTGTTCACGCCGGGGCTTTGAGGGGCCGTCCGCCCCAGCGGATCCCTTTTTCGCTGCGGATGCGGGCGCGTTCTTTGCGTTCGGCGGCGAGGACGTCGCGGTGGCGGGCGTTGGCGTTGGGGTGTGTCAACTTAACGGCTGATCTTGGTTGTTGGGTTATCGCTGGTCGGTGGGGGTCAGGCGGCCGTCGAAGGCGATCTGGAAGGCGTTCAGGGGTGCCTTCCAGCGCATCGTCCAGCGGCGGCGGCCCTTGCCGGTCGGGTCCAGGCTCATCAGTGCCATGTAGACGCACTTCAACGCGGCGGCCTCCGAGGGGAAGCGGCCGCGGGCCCGAACCGCCTTGCGGATCCGGGCGTTCACACTCTCAATCGCGTTCGTGCTGCAGATGACCTTGCGGATCTCGACGTCCAAGGACAAGAAGGGCACCATCTCGGCCCAGGCGTCGGACCACAGCTTGATCACGGCCGGATACTTGGTGCCCCACTTCGCGGAGAACTCCAGGAACCGTTCGGTGGCGGCGGCCTCGCTCGGCGCGGTGTAGACGGGCTTGAGATCCTTGGCGACCTTGTCCCAGTCCTGGCGGGCGCAGTAGCGGATGCTGTTGTGAATCAAGTGAACGATGCACGTCTGGACGACCGTGCGGGGCCAGACCGTCTCGACCGCGTCCGGCAGGCCCTTCAGCCCGTCGCAGACGAGCATGAGGACACCTTCAACTCCGCGATTCTTCAGCTCGGTGAAGACCTGGAGCCAGTGCTTGGCGCCCTCGCCGCCGTCACCGACCCAGATCCCGAGAATGTCCCGGGTGCCCTCGACCGTGACGGCCATCGCAACGTAGAGGGGCCGGTTGGCGACCTTGCCATCGCGAATCTTGGTTCTGTCGACGATCTTGTGATCCGGAGGGCTGAGTACATTGCTCCGCCTGTGCGCGATCATGCATCGCGTGCTCTCATGATGTGCTCCTGGAGCTGTTTCCGTACCTGTCCGCGTTGCTGATCGAGGAGGTCGAGCGGCGGCCGGATCAGGTAGTGCTGAGAACGCGGGTGCGGGCGGCGACTGGCTCCTGTCGGTGCGGTCAGAGCTCGGCCCGGGTGCACGGTCGGTACGTACGCAGGCTGCGTGATGTCGCCGTGGGCGGCCTCGGTGTCGTGATCGAGTTATGCGTGCGCCGCTTCCGTTGCGAAAACCCTGCCTGCACTGCGGTGACGTTCGCCGAACAGATCGCGGGACTGACCACCCCGCACAGTCGGCATACTCCGCTGCTGCGCGAGGTGTTGACGCAGATCGGGCTGGCCCTGGCCGGCCGGGCAGGAGCCCGACTGGCGTCCGCGGTCGGCCTCACCATAGGTAGGGACACACTGTTGCGGCTGGTCAGGTCCCTGCCCGAGCCGGAGATCGGCAAGGTGGAGGTCTTCGGCGTCGACGACTTCGCCTTCCGCAGGGGCCGCCACTACGGCACGGTATTGATCGACATGGCCACCCACCGGCCGCTGCACCTCTACGACGGCCGCGACGGGGAGGACCTGGCTGCCTGGCTCCGCAATCACCCCGAGGTGAAGGTCATCTGCCGGGACCGTTCCAGCGGTTACGGGGAGGGCGCTTGGGTCGGCGCGCCGCAGGCCGAACAGGTCGCTGATCGCTATCACCTGTGGGCCAACCTCGGCCAGGCGATCGAGAAGACGGTCAACGCCCATCGCTCCCGCCTGGCGGAACCGACTCCAGTACGGACCAGCAGCCACGAATCTCCCGCGGCGGAGCACGAGGTGGTGCAGCCCCCGAAAGGACTGAAGATCGTGGCCCGGCTGCGTGAGCAGCACGCCGCCATCCATGAGCTGTGGGAACAGGGATGCCGAAGGCGGCGATCGGCCGGAAGCTCGGATTGCACCAGGCGACCGTCCGCAAGCTGGTGGGCGCCCGCTCCGCCGACGATGTCGTCGCCAAGAGCCTGCAGCGGGCACATATCGTCGACCGGTACGTCGGTCACTTGCACCGGCGCTGGAACGAAGGCGTCCGAAACGCCGCCCAGCTCTACCGGGAGATCCAGGAACTCGGCTATCCGGGCGGCGAGTTGGCTGTCCAGCGTCACCTGCGGCGCTACCGGACCGGGCGCGGACACGCACCCGACCCGGGACCCAAGCCTGCGTCGGTCCGCGAGGTCACCTCCTGGATCATGACCCACCCCGAGCACCTGCGGGACGAGGACGCCGACAAGCTGCACTGGCTGCGTGAGCGCGATCCCGAACTCGACCGGCTCACTCTTCATGTCAGGAAGTTCGCCGCGATGATGACCAGCCGCCACGGTGACCGCCTCGAGGACTGGATCACCGACGTCGAACGGGACAGCCTGGCTCCGCTTGCGGGCTTCGCCCGCAACCTCCGCCGCGACTTCGACGCCGTCCGCAACGGCCTGTCCCTGCCCCACAGCTCCGGCGCCGTCGAGGGCAACATCAACCGACTGAAAATGCTGAAACGCCAGATGTTCGGCCGCGCCAGCCTCGATCTCCTTCGCAAACGCGTCCTGCTCACACGATGAGCTTCGACCGTCCGGATCACAAGATCGTCGACAGAACCAAGATCCGGGACGGTGAGGTGGCGAACCGGCGCATCTATGTGGCCCTGGCCGTCACGGTGGAGGGCCGGCGGGAGATTCTCGGGCTGTGGGCCGGTGACGGCGGTGAGGGTGCCAAGCACTGGATGCACATTGTCACCGAGATCAAGAACCGCGGTGTCGGCGACGTGCTGATGCTGGTCTGCGACGGGCTCAAGGGCCTGTCCGAGGCGGTGGAGGCGGTCTGGCCGCGGACGATCGTGCAGACCTGCGTCGTCCCTCTGCTGCGGAACTCCTTCCGTTATGCCGCCCGCCAGGACTGGGACAAGATCGCGCGTCTGCTCAAGCCCGTCTACACCGCTGCGACCGAGGAGGCCGCCCTGGACCGGTTCGCGGAGTTCGCCGATGCCTGGGGCAGGAAGTATCCGGCGATCGTGAAACTGTGGGAGAACGCCTGGGAGGAGTTCACCCCCTTCCTGCGGTTCGATACCGAGATCCGCCGGATCGTCTGCACCACCAACGCGATCGAGTCGGTCAACGCCCGCATCCGGCGCGCGGTCAAAGCCCGGGGACACTTCCCCAACGAGCAGGCCGCGTTGAAGTGCGTCTACATGGCGATCATGTCCCTCGACCCCACCGGCAAGGGACAAGCCCGCTGGACCATGCGCTGGAAAACCGCCCTCAACGCCTTCGACATCACCTTCGACGGCCGCCTCTCCGCAGCCCGTCACTAACCCTCAACTACCCCAGTTACACCACTCGTTTGACAGTCCCCAGCTGCCGCCTGGTCCGCCGATGTGACGGTTCGACAGCACCGGCCGTGCCCCCAGGCTGAGGGGCCCGCGGCCGTCGCCTGGACGTACTGGCTCTGAGGCTGGGCTGGTGACGGAGGTGGATGGGGCACTGCCAGACTGGGGTGACCGGGATGAGGGGGAATCATGCGGCGGCGTAACGTGGTGATCGTGCTGGCGTCGGCGTCGAGTCTGCTGTCGGTGCTGCTCGCGGTGGCGGTGAACGTGGCGACCGGTGGCACGCTGCCGGGGCCGGTGGGCTGGCTGAGGGGGCTGGCGTGGCCGCTGGTGGTGGTGCTGGCGTTGGTGACGGTGGGCTTCGCGGTCTGGCAGCAGCGTGTGGCGGAGGCCCCGGCAGATCCTGCGGCGGGCGGTGGCGGGACGCTGCGCTGGGTGGCGCCCGCCGAACTGCCCGTGCCCATCGGTGATTTCGCGGGGCGGACGGCGGACCTGCGGGAGCTGCGGCGGATCGTGGCGGCGCGGAAGCGGGTGGTCGCTGTCGTCGGCGCGGCGGGGATGGGGAAGTCGACGCTCGCGATCAGGCTCGGTCATGGGATACGTGACAGGTATCCGGACGGTCAGCTGTACGTGAACCTCGGGGCAGGCCGGGGGGATCGGGCTGATCCGGCGGCGGTGCTGTCGCGGTTCTTGGCGGCGCTGGGGGCGGGGGAGGACGAGCAGCGCGGCGGCGTGGACGACCTCGCGGTCCGGTTCCGGAGCCGGACGGCGGGCCGGCGGCTGCTGGTGCTGCTGGACGATGCCGCGGACGCGCGGCAGGTGCGGCATCTGTTGCCCGGCGGGGAGCGTTGCCTGACGCTGATCACCAGCCGGAGCGTCCTGGCGGACCTGCCTGAGGCGGCGGTGATGGCCCTAGGCGAGCTTACCGAGCAGGAGGCGGTGGCCCTCCTGTCCGGGATCGTGGGCTCCGACCGGGCTGGCGCGGAGCCCGAGGCGACGCTGTCCCTGGTTCGGGCGTGCGGGCGGCTGCCGCTGGCGGTCCGTATCGCCGCCGCCCGGCTGCGGGCCCGCCCGGGGTGGGCGGTGTCCGAACTCGTGGCGCGGCTGGACGATGAGCGGCACCGCCTGGACGAGCTGCGGGTCGGCGACCTGGCTGTACGGGCGAGCTTCGAGGCCGGGTACGCGGCGCTGCCCGAGCCTGACCAGGCCCTGTTTCGCGGCCTTGGCGCGTATGCGGGGGCGTGGATCACGGCGGAGTCCGCCGCGGCGGCCGCGGGGTGGCAGGTGCAGCCCGCCCGCCTGGGGCTCGAACGGCTCGCCGACGCGCAGCTGGTCGAGCCGGGGGCGGCGGGCGGCTACCAACTGCACGACCTCATCCGTCTGTTCGCCGTCGAACGGCTGGCCCGTGAGGGCGGCCCGGAAGCTCGGAAGCAGGTCCTGCGGCGCCTCTTGCGGTGGTACGAGGATGCGGCCGGGCCCGCGTCCGCCCGCTGGGACTCGTCTGCGCAGGCCGATTTCGCGGCGGTCATCCGCACTGCCACCGAAGCGGGCCTGGACGCCGAGGCGTTCCGGACCGCCAAGGCGCTCGACCCAGCCCTGTGGAACCAGCCGAGCCAGCTGCCGCGCCTGGCCATCTGGACCGATGTGCTGGATGCCGTACGTCGGCTGGGCGACGACCGGGCGACCGCCGACGCTCTGCTCAGGCTGGGCCAGGTCTACGACCACGAAGGCCAGGTCGAACACGGGGTCGACCTGCTGCGGCAGTCCGTCGGGCTGTGGGAGCGGGTGGGTGACCCCGCCGCGGCCACCGACGCCCGCCGCGAACTTGGCAATCTTCTGCGTCACGCGGGCCACTACGCCGAGGCCGCGGAGCACCTGGAGGGCGCCCTGGCCGCCTACCGCGCCCTCGGCCACTGGCCAGGAGAAGCCCGTACGCTGCGCAATCTGGGCGTCCTACACCTCGTGCGGCGAGAGCCGCAGAGGGTGATCGACTATCTCGAGCCGCTGCTGGCGACGATGGCCGGCCAGCCGGATCCGGACGAGCCGTTGGCCCTCCCCTATACCCAGCTGATCCTTGGCAACGCCTACTCCCAGGCCGGACGCTTCGCCGAAGCCCTGCGGCTGCTGGAGGCATGCCGTACCGCATACGAGCAGCTCGGCAACCGCACAGACATGGCCGGCAGCCTCCGCGCACTCGGCTACCTCGCCTACGCGCAGGACCAGTACGCGCAGGCCCTGGCCCACCATCGCGCCGCCCTCGTGATCTACGAAGAGGCGTCGTACGCCACCGGCATCGCAGAGGCATGCCAAGCCGTCGGCAACAGCCTCCTCGCCCTGGGCGACGTACCGGCCGCCGCCGACGCATTCCGCCGGGCCGTCGCGACCTACCGCGGCCTCAGTGACCGCACGCGCCTCGGCATCGCCCTGCTCCACCTCACGCGCGCGCACCTCGCCGCCCACCAACCCGCCGAGGCCGCCGCCTGCCGCGCCGAGGCCGACACCCTCCTCGCCGGCACCGAGCTCCCGGACGCCGCCGAGGCCCGCGCCCATCTTCCGGCACCGGGCGCCTGAAAGTCCCGCAACTTTGTAGGGCAGGTGCCTGGGGCAAGCACGCAACGCGTGCGCTCTCTGCCATGGCACGGCGTCTTGAAGGACCGGCGCGGCCCGGACACTGATCGAACCGGGCCCTCCCGGCTCACTCCTGGCCCGGCGCTCACTGGGCTTCCCCACTCGCTTGAGGACTTGATCAAGTGAGGCGAGGAGTAGCGCTGGTCGTTTTCAAGAATCGCCGTCAGGTGTGTGCGTTTGTCCTCCGCCCGCCGCGGGCACCGACGAGGTCATCGGCCACACAACGTCCGACGTCGTCGCGGCGGTGAGTCAGCCGGTCGACGTCGCACTGTGGTCGCCTGGGAACCTCCCTGCCCTGGCGGCTCTGGTCGGTCCGCAGGGGTCGGGCTTGCTCCCGAGCGACTCACCAGCAATTCATGGGCCAAACTCTCACGGAGAATGCTCTTGCGGTCGAGGTGTTCCACCTGCGGATACACGGTCTCGAGGATGCGCCAGGCGGGGCGGCGTGGTGTGGCCCGAGCCCTGCGGCCGGTAGGGGCTCCACCGCCGGGCGGTCCGCTTGACTGCCTGTCGAGCGGGAGCGGGCGGCGGGAGCAGGCCCGACCCAGAGGGATCAGGCGTGGGGGATCGCCGGCTATGCAGTGTGAGAAGGAAGAGGAGGCTTCACGCAGGCCCGCCCGCCGACGTGGCCCCACGTTGGCTCCGTGGTAGCAAGACTGGGTGCGGGTGTGTCCCCCCCCGGGAGCGCGGCCGCTCACCGGCATGACGTCGGGACGCGGGCGGGCAATGGGGGAGCCGGTGGAGATCGTCACCCTGCCAGTGCGAGTGCTGGCCGAGGCGGCGCCGCGGATGTGGCTCGCGGTCAGCGGAACGCTCGCGGCCCCCACCCGCGACCCGCTTCACCAGAGGCTGCGTACCTGCATTGATCAGGGCTACCTTGAATTGTTTCTCGACCTGCGCCAACTTCGCTGCGCGGACACCGGCGATGCCGCCCTGGCCTCCACCTTGTTCGCACTCGGCTCTGGCGTGCGCTGCCATCTCATCGGCGCCCCCGCCGAGATCTGCGAACACGGCGCCGGGGTCCCGGGCATCGTCCTGCACGCCCGGCTGGGATCCGCCTGGCGAGAGTGGGAGTGAGAGCGCTCCGTGTCATGACCGTCGGCGCGTTGATCCCCGCAGCGTCCGGCCCGGGCCCGTTCGCGGCCCGGTACACAGGATCGGAACGATCTGGTGGCAGGCCGGTAACGGGGACCGTGACGGATCCAATACGCCATCACCGGTTGACGATTCGGGGCACGGGGGCCGTTGAGACGAGACAAAGGCAGCCTGAACGAGATTTCCTCCCAGCTGACGGTCATGCGCCGGAAAACCGGGTCAAGTGTTTGTCCGGCTCAGCCTATGCTCGCTGAACAGCGGAAGCCGCATGTTCCACGTGCCGGGAGGTCTTCGAGGTGGGGATGAACCACGGCAGCGGCCATGACCCGGTCGAACCTCCTGCCGGCTACGTCTTCCAGCCGTACCGTGGCCACGAAGACCATCACGCCATGGCCGCTGTGCGGCTGAGCTGCCTGGAGCGGGATCGGATCGACGCCCACTCGGTTGTCGAGGGACTCCCGACGGCGGCTGAAATCGCCGAATCATCCGCTCAGCTGGTCGACCCATCAGACAATCAGGTCCTGGTCGTGCACCGCGGGGACGTCGTGGGCTACACGACGGTCAGATGGTGGCGGGAACGGGACGGGACGTGGCTGTACCGGCACCGCGGCTACCTCCTCCCCGATCACCGTGGCCGGGGCGTCGGCTCGGCCATGCTGAGGTGGGTCGAAAGCCGCATCCACCAGCTCGTAGGGCAGCAGGGAACCGCCCAGGCGGCCGTGTTCGGCGCGAACGCCACGACCACCGAGGAAGACGCGACGGCGCTGCTGCTCGGATCCGGCTACCAGCGTGTCTTCAGCGTGATCGAGCTGGAATTGGCCGATCTGGGACGGCTGCCTAAGCCCGGCAAACAACTGCCGGCCGGGATCATCTTGGGCTCCGTCGGGCCAAGCGACTACCACGCCGCCTGGAAGACGGTTGTCGATTCATACGCGGATTCCGCTTCTGTCCCGCAGTGGACGTTCCAGGACTTCCTCGCCGAGGCGGACGCGACCTGCTGGAGGGCCGCCTGGCGTGGAGAGCACATGGTCGGCGTCGCCCTGTCTTCCATCCGTCGGCATGACCGAACTGTGGGCGAAGTCGAAGAACTGAGCGTCCAGGCGCACTGGAGGCGCCTGGGGCTTGGGCGGGCCCTGCTGCTGGAAGGGCTGCGCAGCCTCCGCGAACAGGGAGCAGTGTCCGCCCGCTTGTTCACCGGGTCCGCGAACCCCCACCGCTCGTACGACCTCTACGAAAGCATGGGCTTCCAGCGCCGCAACGAGTACGTCCGCTATCGCAAAGCGCTTCACGGCTGAGTCGACCGACGGCAGTCCTTGTCCCTCTTGCGTCGTGGACGGAGCAGCTTGATCGCCCGGACAGGCTTGGCGTGAAGCGTCCTGCGGGCGCCTCTCACAGGTCAGGCGGTTAGGGGGCGGAGCCGTTGGTTGGCGCCGGCTTCCTCGGCCAGCTGGGGGTGGCGCCTTTGCGGGCCAGGCGGCGGGTCATGAGGGTGATGGCTGCCCAGGTGATCAGCGTCTCGGAGTGCTGGATGAGCCGTGCCCGGCTAGTGCTCTGGCCGGGAAGGTTCGCCGGGTGCTGAGTGCTCGCTCCTGGGGTTGCGGTCACGACGGTGTGGCCTCGAGCGCGGGTATTTCAGTGGCCGGCTGTCGTGCCGAACCGCCACGCTGCGAGCATGACTGTCTTCTATCTGGTGCAGCACGCTGAGAAGGAACGCCAGCCCGGTGACCCGGGGCTGACCGAACTGGGACGACGGCAGGCAGCCAGGACTGCCGATTGGGTGCAGCACGTCGGTGTGCGCGCGGTCTTCAGCAGCCCCTTGCGGCGCGCTCGCGAGACCGCGTGGTCCATAGCTTCCAGGACTGGCCTGCGCGTTCGAGAGGACGGCCGCCTGCGCGAGAGGATGAACTGGGACGGATCCCGGCCCATGGAAGACTTCCTGGCGGACTGGGCCGCCACGGTGAAGGACCGGAACTTCGTTCCTGCTTCCGGTGACTCCTCTCACGATGCCGCAGAGCGATTTCGCTCCTGCCTCGACCTGACCAAGAGCTGGGCCCTGTCGCCCTGGTGACGCATGGCGGGGTCACCGTGGACCTGTTGCGTACCTTGATCGGTGATGATGCGGTGCCGGTCGAGTTGATGCAGCGCGGCGTGCCCTCCTGCGCGATCACCACGCTGGATGACCTGTCCGTCGTGGAGATCGCTTCGGTTGCGCACCTGGAGTGACCGAGTTGCCCGTTCCGCCTGGTGACACACAGTCTGCTGCAGTAGGGATCAAGGGCCTTCACCCGGAATCTTGGACACGGGCTATGCGGCTTGGGCCAGGGTAGTTGATGTTGTGTCGAGTGCTGTCTCGTAGGCGATGGGACTGCGTTGTCCGAGGCGGGAGTGTCGGCGTCGGGTGTTGTAGCGGTTGAGCCAGCGGAACGCGTCGAGACGGGCCTCGTGTTCGCTGGACCAGCGCTTCCGGCCCTGAAGCGTCTCGCGTTTGAACGTCGCGTTGAAGGACTCGGCGAGCGCGTTGTCCGCCGAACTGCCGATCGCGCTCATGGACTGGCGGACGCCGGCCTGGCGGCAGGCGTCGGCGAAGGCCCGGCTGGTGTACTGGGCCCCGTGGTCGGTGTGCATGACCGTCCCGGCGAGGCTGCCGCGGGTCCGTTCGGCGGCGGACAGGGCGTCGGTGACGAGGTCGGTGCGCATGTGGTCCGCGATCGCCCAGCCGGCCAGGCGGCGTGAGGCGAGGTCGATGACGGTGGCCAAATACAGGAACTTCCCGCCGTCCAGCGGGAGATAAGTGATGTCGCCGACGTACTTCGTGTTCGGCTCGGTGGCGGTGAAGTCGCGGCCGATGAGGTCCGGGGCCTTCGCCGCGGCCGGGTCCGCCACCGTGGTGCGGTGTCTGCGACGCAAGCGCACGCCCGCCAGCCCGGCGCCCCGCATCACCCGCGCGATCCGCTTGTGGTTGACGCGCTCGCCCGCCTCGCGGAGCTCGGCGGTGATCCTGGGGACGCCGTAGGTGCCGTCCGACTCGCGGTGCACGGCCCGTATCCGGGAGGCGAGGCGGGCGTCGGCCGCCTGCCGGGCGGCCCGGTCCGCGGCCGTCCGACGCCAGTAGTAGAAGCTGGAGCGGGCGATGCCCAGGATGGCGCACAGCCGCTTCACGCCGTAACGGCGCTGATGGTCGGCGACGAACTGGAAGCGGTTCACCAGCGCGTCTCCCCGGCGAAATACTTTGCTGCCTTCCGCAGGATCTCGCGCTCTTCCTCCAGCTCACGGACCTTCTTCCGCAGAGCGGCGTTCTCCGCCTCCAACGGCGCCGGCGGCTCGGTCGGCACCTCCGCCCGGCGTCCACGCGGCCGGCTCGCGCCGGCTGCCCGCACCCAGTTCCGAAGGGTCTCGGGGTTGATCCCCAGATCGGCGGCGACCTGCCTGATCGTCGCCTCGGGCCGCGACTGGTACAGCGCGACCGCGTCCGCCTTGAACTGCGGCGGATAGTTCTTCATGAGGCGATCGTGGAGGCCTCCGGCGCCACCCCCATCGGCGCCGCCCGGATCCGCCGCGTCATCGCCGACGTGATGGCAGACCTGGGCACCCTGCGCGAGCAACTGCTCGACGGAAAGCTGGCCACCGCGTGAGCGCCCCCCGCCCCGCAGGCGCCGCCGGGCCCTTCGCGCCCTGCCTCAACCCGGCCACCGTCTCCGGCATCCCGCTCGAGCAGTTCCTCGCCCTGGCCGCGGGCGCCGGCTTCCCCATGGCTGAGGTCTCCATCCAGCAGGCCCAGGCCCAGGCCCACGACGCCGACCCGATGCGCGACCTCCTGCAGGAGCTCGGCGTGAGCGTGGCGGCCGCGAGCGGCATCCTGCCCGCCGGGCCCGTCCTGCCCGCCCCGCTGCTGGTCGCCCCGGACACCTACCACGCCTGCCTCGACGGCCTGGACCAACGGCTGGAGACCATGGCCGCGCTGGGGTGCACCGTCGCGACCACCGTCCTCAACCCCCGCTCGCCGCTTCCCACCGCCAAGGCGCTGCATCTCGCACGCGAGCGGATCGCCCACCTGGCCCGCTCGACCGCCGCCCACGGAGTACGGCTCGCCGTCGAGACGGTCAGCGTCCATGCCGGGCTGCCGCCCGAGCTGGACGGCCCCCACCCCGTCCTTGGCACCCTGCCCGAACTCGCCGCGCTGCTCGACGAGACCGGCGCGGACGGCGCCGGTGTCCTGGTGGACTCCTTCCGCTGGGCTGCCGCCGACGCCGACCCCGCCCACATCACCGCCCTCGGACCGCACCGCATCACACACGTGTAGATCGCCGACCTCCCCAACAGCCAGCAACCGGCGAACCCGCCGACAGCCAGCGGCTGTTCCCTGGCGACGGCCAATTGCACTGGCCGGCCTTCGCCGGCGCCCCCACCCAGGGGCCGGGTACGCCGGGCCGGTGTCGGTGGAGCTGTTCGACGGCCGAACCAAGATCGTCACTCTCAACGCGGACGGCACACCTCCACAGCGCTTCCGCGCGCGAGGGGGGGGCGCCACAGCCTGCCGGCGCCCCAAGACAGTCCAGCCGACTGGCACGCCTACGAGGCCACCACCTCCGACGGATCTACACCTATGCCGGTCCGGCTCCGACCAGCAGCACCTGAGCTCCACTGCCCAGCCACTTGCCAAAACCCATAGGGGCACCCCCCCGGGCGCGGCGGGTGCTGCCCCGGGTGGAGGAGGCGGCCGAGGACACCAAGCCGTGGTGCGGGGCGGCCCGGCCCTTCCGCCCAGGCAGGTGGCGGTCGTGTGCGGAAAAACCAGGTCCAGGCGGCGCAGGATGTCCCGGGAGGTTCCTGGCGGTCGCAGCCGATGCCGCGCAGCTGGTTCATCGTGACGTAGCTCGCCAATTTGCAGCGATTCGCCTGCGCATCTCCGTTTCAACGCGGAAGCAGCGGCAACTTTACACAAAGAGGGCATATAGGGCGCACGTTAGGGGGCCTGCCCGATGTCAACAGGGACGATTCTAGCGATCATCATTCCCATCGTGGTGGTGATCGCCGTGGTGGCCGTGATGGCCTGGCTGGTCGTGCGCCGCAAGAAGCTACGCGAACGCTTTGGTCCGGAGTACGTACGAACGGTGGAGGATGCCGACAGCCGCGCGGTCGGCGAGCGTGAGCTCAGGGCCCGCGAGAAGCGGCATGACTCGCTGGACATCAAGCCGCTGGACGGCACTGTCCGGGATCGGTACACCCGGGACTGGACCAGTGTCCAGGAGGAGTTCGTGGACCGTCCAGAGGACGCCGTTCACGACGCGGACCGCCTGGTGACCTCCTTGATGCACGAGCGCGGATACCCGACCCAGGACTTCGAGCAACAGCTCAAGGACCTGTCGGTCGAGCACGGCCGCACGCTCGAGCACTATCGGGCCGCCCACGATGTCGATGCGCTCAGCACCCGGCACGAGGCGACCACCGAACAATTGCGGGGTGCGATGGTGCACTACCGGGCCCTGTTCGACGAGCTGCTCTCCGACGGTGGCGAATCCCGCCACGCCCCGGCCTGAACGGCTCGGCGAACAGTCCGTCGCCCCGGTCCGGGAAGCCCAGGCATCCGGGAACGGAGAGGACATGGAACGCAAAGACACACCGGACACCGCCGCCGCGAGCGGTCTGTCCACCGACGACCTCGCCCAGCCCCGCGATACGTCCACGCGGGAGAGCGCGGCGAGCACGCCGGCCGAAGTGCCGACCTTCCCCGGCGAGAGCACGAACACGCCGAACAAGCCCGTCGAAGACGAGACCGCAGGAGCCGACACGGGCCGTCAGCACCAAGCCACTGATTCTGGCGCCCGCGCCGAGGACGCGGCCCCCCAGCTGCTTACCCCGGAGGACGAGGAAGCGTTCCGTACACGCTGGCAGGAGGTGCAGAACGAGTTCGTGGACGACCCGCGCGATGCCGTGCATACCGCCGACGCCCTCGTCGCGGACGTGATGCAGAAGTTGGCCGCCACATTCGCCGACCACAAACAGGAACTGGAAGGACAGTGGAACCGGGGAGAACAGGCGAACACCGAGGACCTGCGTCTGGCACTGCGCCACTACCGTTCGTTCTTCAACCGCCTGCTGGTCACCTGACACGACCCCGGACCTGGAGCGCCGGCACTCGTTCTTGATGACGCCGTGGACGTACGCGCAGCTCCCCGGCCGGCCTACGGGGGCCACTATGCGCTCGAAAGGCGGTCTGCACACCGGGGCCTCGGCTCCGCCCAGGACACGTGGCCTCCGAAGTCGCGTAGCTGATTTTTGGCATGTCCGACGATCTCCCCGGCGCCGATCGGTGTACAGGGCAACGCGTTGGCGCATGTGAGGACGAACGGAGGCGACCGCCATGACGGACAACAGCACCAGCATCAGCTCGGACAGCCGGTCCGACGCGGGAGTGAGCACGCTGAAGGGCCGTACCGGGGCCGGGGCTCCGGCAGAGACCCGGGGGAAGACCACCATCGCGGACAGCGTGGTGGCCAAGGTCGCGGGAATGGCCGCCCGTGAGGTGCCGGGCATCCACAACCTCGGGGGCGGGATGGCCCGCGCTTTCGGCGCCATGCGGGAACGGGTCCCCGGTGGAGGCGGTGCAGGCGGCGGCGTCACGCGGGGGGTGAAGGTCGAGGTCGGGGAGCGGCAGGCTGCCGTCGACCTCAACGTCGTTGTCGAGTACGGCGTGTCCATCGTGGACGTGGCGGGCGACGTGCGCTCCAACGTCATCGGCGCCGTGGAGCGTATGACGGGACTTGAGGTCGTCGAGGTGAACATCGCCGTCGACGACGTCCGCCTGCCCGACGAGGAGGAGGAGTCCGAACAGGATGAGGGCCGCGTGAGGTGAGCCGCCGCAAGGCACTTCCATATCCAGCACGGCCATGCAGGCAGGGAAAAGCACCTACTTATGCGAGCGCAATGCTGTGCACCAAGGGGAGATCCCTCCCTCCCGCACCTATCTTGAGCCCTTCACGCTGCGTCAACCGGTGCGCAACGCGGTGCGCACTCCGCACGGCGATGCGTACCGACTGACCGGAGTGCACCGCATCGTGCGCACCTGGTCGGGAGGAAACCGCACCGGGTACGCACCGCTGGCGGGGGAGTGCGCTGCATCCTGCACGACACATCGCGCCGCGCGCCCGGTGCGCACCGGGCCACGTGGGGGGCGGTGCGCGGCTGTGCGGGCTGGTCAAGGCCGGGAATCCGGTCGGGCAGAAGCGTTTTGCCGCCAACGATCAGTAATCAACCCACCGCGTGGAGTGGTTTCGGCTACAGGTGTGCTGGGACGTTCGTATGGCGGGGAGGGCTGGTCGGTGGTTCTGCCGATCAATGTTGCGGTTCTGCTGGCGGTGATCATCCTTGTGCGGCTGCGGCGGCGCACAGAGGCTCGAAGCCGGAACGACGAGAAGCTGACCGTTGTGATCGTGTTGGTCTTCGGCGTGCTGATCGCCCCTACCGCGTTCGGCCAGACCGTCTTCGACGTCGTCGGTCAACTTGCTCAGGGAGTTACCCAGTCCGCCAGCCCCTGAGCTCTACGCCGTCTCGCCGCCCGGGGTCTGTGGGCGGTGTGGCGTCGGTCACGGACGAACCGTCCGGTCAAGGGGTGGTCAAGGGGCAAAGCGGACACTGCTCTGGCAGATGAACAGACCGCGGGCCAGGGGTGCTTTCTCACGGTGGCTTCGGCCCGTACGCCGCGCGTGTGGGGGCCGGACCTGTCACCGATCCGGCCGCGTACGGCCGGAGAGACCCGAGGCCACGATGACCACCGCCCCTGTTCCGCCGAACACGGACAGTGCTGCGACAGCGAGCCCCGCAACGAGCCCTGTAGCGAGCCACGCTCCCAGCCCCGCAGCTCCAAGCCGTCGTCTGGGGGTTGTCGCTGATCAGACCCCCGATTCGCCCGCCCCGGCCGGCCGCAACTCCTCTTCTCCCAGCACTGATGTGCCTGGAGAAGCGTCCCGGGCCCGAGAAGCCGAGGCGGCGAAGGCCGGCGCGGAGATCCGGGGCGAAGTCCTCCTGACGCTCGCCCAGGTGCGCCTGGCCACACCCCGCCAGCTCAAGGCGCTGCTGCTGCCGCACCAGCAGGACACCGACCACGTCCGGCGTGCGCTGCGCAACCTGCTCGCCGAATCCCCGGCTCTGGTCGGCCGGACCAACCGCGCGCAGCAGAGCTACTGGTACTGCACCCCGGCGGGCCTCGCCGAAGCCGCAGCCTCCGGTGAACTCGCACCGGGGGACAGCCGGGCCACCGGCAAGCGCATCGCCGCCAGCAAGACGGGCCTGCGGGAGCACGGCCTGGCCCTGGTCGACACCGTCGTCGCCTTCCACCAGGCGGAGCTGGCGGATCACGCCGACTGGCAGGTGGAAGTCGCCCACCCCACTCCAGCGGGGAACCTGGTGCCCGACGGCGTGGTGCTCCTGGACAACGGCTCCAGCGCGTTCGGAGATCGACCGCACGATGTCCTACCCCCGCCTGGTCGCCAAGCTGGAACGCTACGACGCCTACCGCAACGCGCCTGCGTCCGGGCGCGGGAACGCCGCCCGGTCCCCGCGCCCCCACTGGCAGGAGACCTACGCCGGACCGTCTCTGGAGCGGTCCTTCCCGCCGCTCGCACCGGCAGCGATCCCGGGAGCTTCGACACCCCACCCTTTCGCCCGACGCCCGCTATCGGGCTGACCGCGTGGCCCGAGGCGACAGCCCACTTCGGCCTAGGCCAACGGGCAGTGAGCGGAACCTGCCCGGCACCTGATTCTGGGGTCCGTCGGCGTAGAGCGGGACGGGCCCCGCGTGTCTCTGTCCGCTTCACGACGTGTGGTTCAGCCAGCGTTGCAGGATGGTGTTGATGTGGGCGGGCAGGGCGCTGAGTTGGTTGATGGCGTCGCGGTCCTCGGGCCGCGGCGGGATACCAGCGGTGGTCAGCGCGGCGTGCAGGGCCAGGCGGCGCTGGTCGCGGGGGTCGATGAGGATGCTGAGGCGCTCGGAGGGGTTGGGCGGCGGGAGCAGGTAGTCCGTGTCCTGCCCTGCTGAGGCTGCGGCCGGAGGCCAGGTGGTCTGTTCCGGGTCGGCGGCGTAGGGGTCGACGAAGGCCTGCGTCGTGTGGTGATCCAGAGCGATGGTCATGTCTGTCTCCTCCTGCAGTGGGTGGATGTGCGAGAGGAGAGCCCTCCATGCCCATGGGCGGTTGCGGCTGTGGGGCTTTGTCACGCCGACGGCGTCATAGGCGGCTCATCGTCTTCTCCAACCAGCACAGCAGCACGCCCGCCGTGCGTGACCAGCCGCTCGTAGGCACCGGCGCCGGGGGAGAGCCGGTGAGCTGTTACGCACTTTCGGGTGAGCCGCCGGTATGGGCTGGGGTGGCGCAGCGTGGCGGTCAGGACTGGGTGAGCAGCGCCTGCACGGGATGGCGGCCAGTGAGAGCGGCAACTGGGTGCATTCGGTGCATAAATGGATGTTACAGGCGAGAGTTACTGAAATATGGGCGAACAGTAACGGAGCGCGCGTATTGCGTTCATAACCTGCACGGGTTGGCCATGGTGTGGGTGTGCGGCCGACCGGCCGCCTCCCGCACACTTCATCAGTCCGTCCCGGCGCTCTCATGGCAGGGATGGTCGGGTGCTCGTACAGCCTGGGGGCTTTGTGTCTTCTTCCACGGTGACCGCCCGTCGTCTCTCCGCTGCCGCACTCGCGGCCGCCGCGATCGTGGGGGCGGTGGCGCTGCCGGCGTCGGCGGCCGACCACACCCGGCCCGAGCGGGCGAAGGTGGAGATCAGTGCGGTGCAGTACGACTCGCCCGGCCGTGACGACCGCTCGCGCCGCTCACTGAACAAGGAGGTGGGTGGAGCTCACCAACACCACCCGCCGGGCGGTCAACCTCGACGGCTGGACCCTGCAGGACGAGGACGGCCACACTTACACCTTCGACCACTACCGCCTGGAAGGCCGCGCCACGGTCCGGATCCACACCGGTGAGGGCCGCGACACCGGCAGCGACCTGTACATGGACCGCCGCAACTACGTGTGGGACAACGACTCCGACACCGCCACCCTGCGCAACGACCACGACCGCTTCATCGACGACGCCTCCTGGGGTGGCCGTCACCACCGCGGAGGCCACCACCACTGACCTCGTTCCCCGCACCCCCGCGGCACGAGGTGATGCCGCGTGTGACGGGGCATGGCCCCGGCCGGCTCGACCGGCGGGGCCACCCGGCGCTTTTGATCAGCGGGATACAGCCCCAGGCCGCGCGGATGGCCGGGCAGAGCATCGCGGCGCGTTGTGCGATGTCGGGGTGGCTGGGGTCCGGTGGTTGGAGGCGCAGGTTCCACTGCCCGCCGGGCCCCAGCTATGAGGCCCGGTTCCCGGGACGGTGAGGGTTACACCGTTTTGCGGGAGAGATGTCCTGATTCCGGGACATGCAATGCCTGGGGGCCCCGGATCCATCCGGGGCCCCCAGGCATGCTGCTGCGTGGCGGGTTACCAGCGATACCAGCGTCCCTTGCGCCCGCCCGTGTCCGCGGAGCGCATGACGAAGCCGAGCAACCAGACGATCAGCACGATGACGGCGATCCACCACAGTGCCTTCAGCGCGAAGCCCGCGCCGAAGAGGATCAGGGCCAGCAGAAGAACGAGAAGCAGGGGAACCATAGTTATCAACCTCCGTCGCTCCTCGTGCCCGGCGAATGCGAGAACACACGGTCGATTTCCCTGGTTTCTTCACTGCTCTCGCGGGCACTGGACCCAGTTCCTCCACGGCGTTTCCCGCATCGCGGGCTTTGGGCGGCTGTCGGTTCCTCCCGCACCCGCGTCACTGCCACCGACAGCTGCCTCACCATCACCGCAGGCTCCACCGAGTGGGAGCCGGTCAAGATCAGCTTTCTCGTCTACGACCAGGAACCCGAGCCGCTACCGGGGGAGTGGACCCACATCGAAGCCTTCACCTGTACCGCCACCGACGCCCCGGCCAGTTTCACGACCGGCACTGACCCCGAGGACATGTTCCAGGAACCGCCGCCGGAGCACCGCACCCGGCGTGAAGATCCGGCTGAAGGCAACCTGCAGCACGTGTCGCAAATCGCTGTCCGTTTCGGGCCCGAGGACGACGTCGCCGAGGTCACCGCCGCCCAACTCCGCCGCGTGGTCGAGGACCTGATCGAGATGGGCCGCTGGCACGTCGGCGACCGCGACATCCTCCCCCGGAGGAGACAGAAGCACCGCCGATGCTTCTCTGCTGTCTCTAGCCTGCGCGGCCGAATGACGCCACATCACCCGTCTGAACTAGCTCCGTCCGACCGGCCGGAGATGGCTCTCGGCGAAGCTGCGCAGTTCGACGCGGGTTCGTGCGGGGTCGGTCGCGGCTTCGGTGGCACGGCCTCTGGGGAGGTAGCGGACGCCGTCGATCTCGCAGATCAGCGGCCCCACGCCGGTGTTGAGCACCAGGGCCTCGCCGACCGGAGCGGGACCGCCGACGGTGCGGCGCTCACTGCCGCGGGATCGGGAGATCGGCTGGAGGAACAGCGGCGCTGTCACCTCGCCGCCCTCCGGTCGGAACAGGACCAGCGCCATCTCGCCGGGATCCCGGCACAGACGGACGTAGCGCATGGGCTGCCATGTGCCCTTCCCGGCGTCCGAACGCGCGGCACGCAGTACCGGACCGCACAGGGCGGAGCGGTCGGTCGCGACCCAGCCGATCCGGGCGAGGGACGCGATGCCGACCGTGCCGAACACGAGGAAGCGCCAGTGCCCCAGGCGGAAGTGGTCCTCGAGGATGGCGGCGGAGGAGAACCCCAGGGAGTACCAGGCGTTGGTGCCGAGGGCGGTGGTCAGCACCCAGATGCGCGGCGATATGGACGTGCGGCCGAAGCCGCGGCGCGGCGGGGTCACCCGGGGGCCCGGGCGATGGCGATCGCCGTGCCGGGCCGCGGCGGCGAGGCTCGCGTAGTTCAGGTCGTCATCGAGGGCGGGCCACCTGTCCTCGCCC
The DNA here is from genome assembly GCF_040607335.1 of Streptomyces sp. NPDC005303. Taxonomy (NCBI): domain Bacteria; kingdom Bacillati; phylum Actinomycetota; class Actinomycetes; order Kitasatosporales; family Streptomycetaceae; genus Streptomyces; species Streptomyces sp. NPDC005303. The sequence continues at coordinate 20,545 of NZ_JBEXGM010000037.1, forward strand.
GCCTCGCCGCCCGCGGCCGCCGGCGGGGGGATCGCCGGCCGGGCCCGGCGCGCCAGCCGGACGCGTCGGGCGCAGGCCAGCGGGTTGACCATCAACGCACCGCTCAGGCCGAGCAGGCCGAGGCCGCCTCCGAGCACGGCGACCACACTCAGGACGGTTCGCGTGTTCACGGCCTCACCCAGGAAGGGCCAGGGCAGGGCGGTGATCCGGATGCGGTCTCCGGAGCGGACGTCTGTCGTGTCGCAGTCCACAGCCGCCCGCTGTGCGCCGCCGTCCCAGCCGACGGTGCAGCTGTCGTCGTCCCGGTCCACACGGACGACCTCGGCGGCAGTGTGCTTCCCGAGCAGCGCGACGTCCGCGGTGGCCAGGCCCACGAACAGGGACGCCGCGAGGGCGAGTACCGCCCATGGCGGTGCGGCCGGCAGAAGCAGCCGTCGGGCGGGCGCGGCAACCGGGCGGGGCTGTTCGCCCAGCCAGGCGCCGAGGGTCCGCGCATCGTGCGTGGCCAAGCGCAGCCGCAGCACCTGGCCTTCGGGTGTCCGGTAGCGCAGGTTGACCTTCTCGAAGGGGGGCCGGCCGTTGGTGGAGACTGTCGCGTCCAGGGCCTCGCCGCCGCGTGGCAGGGCGGTGACGTTCCCGGAACGGTCCAGAAAGACGGGCCCGTCGAGGCGTGGGTCGACCAGCAGTCGGCCCTTGTGGCCGTCGAGTCGGCAGCGGAAGTGCACGGCCCGGCCCGCTGCAAGGCCGCGCCGCCTCCTTGCCGCCGCCCACCGGGCCAGCCCGGCTATGACCATAGGGATCACCACGAGCCCCACAAAGCTGGCGATCATCGGTTCGTCGTCTCCTCCGCTGTGAGCGATCGGAGAAGCGTACGAGGGCTGCCAGGGGCCCTGACTCGGGGGTGCCCTCGGGCCTGCCTGGATGATCGGCACCGCAGTGGACGGCCGCGCCGTGCGTCGCGGGGCCCGCGGTTCCGTTGGAGAGGATCTAGTTACTCTGAGCGACCCCAACGACGATCAACGAAAACGCCGAAAGTCGAGGGAGCCGGTCGGCAAACGCATCACGGCCCGCATCGCAATCCTTGACGACCCCGGCGGTGCCATCGCCAGCTACCGGCCGCTTTAGGACGGCCGATGCCGGGAGCAGAGCCGTCCTGACCCCTCGGAATGCCGCTGCACGGCGTGGCTCCTAGGCTGATCGTGCTCGGGGCGTACTGCGGAGGTCTGCCATGCCCCGAACGATCTGGTCAGGTGCGATCAGCTTCGGACTCGTGACCATCCCCATCCGCGTCGCGTCCGCGACCGAGAACCACAGCATCCAGTTTTGATGTCGCTGGCGACGGGGACGTGCCCCCTTCCATGATCGGAAGGGGGCCTGACTTGGGTCGGGGTGGCGGGATTTGAACCCTCGACCTCTTCGTTCTGCAGGCACTTCAGCAGATTGCTTACCTGCGATGACAGGTTGTCTGCGCTTGATCGGGTGTTGTCACGCAGTTGGTCGCGCAGTGGACCGACCCGGTGCCTGTGGGAGCTGGACGCTGGGCAGGTCGTCGACTGAGCCCCGGTCAGTCGATGCCTTCGATGATGCGGAAGTCGCGCTCGACGCTGTCGGAGAGGGCGACCAGCGCCTCCTGGTAGGCCGCACTCTCGTGTGTCGCGACGGCCTGCTCGAAGCTGTCGAACTCGATCAGGACGGTGCGCTCGGCGATTCCGGCGTCATGCGCCTCGACACGGCCGCCACGGACGAGGATCCGACCGCCCCCGGCCGCGACGGCCCGAGCGGTCAGCTTGCTGTAAGCAGCCAGCTTCTCGGGGTCCTTAATGGTGCGGTAGGCGCTGACCCAGTAGCCCTTGGGCATGGAAACCTCCAGTGTGCGGACGTACTTTTGACTTCGCATTGGCAATTTGGATGGATCGCACCCAACGACGGGTCACCGCGGCGTCGTCGTTCCGTGCCCGGACGAGCGCGGTCGTGACACCCGGTCGGCACTGTCGCCGCGGCCAGCCCGGCCCGGCCTGGCCTGGCCTTCCGGGCTCGGCCGGGTTGGGCCCGGAGCCGAGGAAGGTCTCAGGCGGCGGGCTTCGCCGCGGCGAGCGCCTCGCGTACGAGCTGGATGCTCGCCGGTGTGCCGGGAAGCACTCCGTATGTACCGTAGGGGTTCACGTAGGCCGGGGTGTCCACCTGGGTGCGCCAGTTCTCGGCGAGCGGGCCGGCGTCCACGGTGTCGAAGCCGAGGCTGTCGAACAGCTCAGTGACCGCCTGCTTGGCGGCCGCGTCGTCACCGGCGATCGGCAGCACCGACCGGTCCGCGCTGCCCGCCGGCCGCGCCAGGGACCGCAGGTGCTCGAACCAGATGTTGTTGAACCCCTTCACCACGCGGGCCTGTGGGAGGTGCTTCTGCAGCAGCTCACCGGTGGTGCTGGAACCGTCCTCCAACTCGTCGAAGACGCCGTCGCGTTCCGGGTAGTAGTTGTTGGTGTCGATGGCCACCTTGCCCGCCAAGGGCTCCGCCGGGACGTCCCGGTACGCCCGCAGCGGCACGGTCACCACCACGATGTCGCCGGCCGCAGCCGCCTCCGCGGGGGTCGTGGCGCGCGCCTTCGGCCCCAGCTCGGACACCAAATCCTGCAGGGTCTGCGGGCCGCGCGAGTTGCTCAGCACCACGTCGTGACCGGCGGCGACCGCGAGTCGCGCCACGGTGCTTCCGATGTTGCCACTACCAATGAAACCGATCGTTGTCATGCCAAGCTCCTGAGGATCGGATGTGCCACCCGGGCCGTTCCCGGTGCAACGCACTCCACGATCCGGTATGCGCACCCTCCATGGCGTTGGCCGTTTGGCCACTATGTGACAGAATCTGGCCATGACCCAGAGCCAGGGGCCGTGCACTGACTCCCACCCCAAGCGGGTCGGCGAGGCGCCGGAACCGCACCGCATCGCGGTCCTGGCCCTGCCCGGTGTCCCGCCCTTCGAGCTCGGCATCCCTTCCCGGGTCTTCGGCAGCGTCCTGGACAGGGGCGGACGCCCGCTGTACGAGGTCACCGTCTGCACCGCCGACGGAGCCCCCGTCCTCAGCGACGCCGGTTTCACCCTGCAACCCGCGGCCGGCCCGGAAGCCCTGGCCTCCGCCGACACCGTGATCGTCCCGCCCACGCACGCCATGCCCGAGCTGAGCCGCGGCGGTCCGCTGCCGCCCGAGGTCACCGCGGCCATCGCCCTGATCCGGCCCGGCACCCGGCTGGTGTCCATCTGCGCCGGCTCTTACGTCCTGGCCGCAGCCGGACTCCTCGACGGTCGGCCCGCCACCACCCACTGGCACCTCGCCCCCGAGTTCCGTCGCGCCTATCCCCGCGTCAAGGTGGACGAGGAGGTCCTCTTCGTCGACGACGGCGACGTCCTGACCTCCGCGGGCGTCGCCGCCGGCGTCGACCTGTGCCTGCACATGATCCGCCGCGACCACGGCGCCGCCGCCGCCAACCACGTCGCCCGCGTGTGCGTCGTACCGCCCTGGCGGGACGGCGGGCAGGCCCAGTACATCGACCGCCCGGTCCCCGAACCCACCATCGCCACCACCACCGCCACCCGCGCCTGGGCCCTGGAACACCTTGGCGAACCCCTCTCCCTCAACCGCCTCGCCGAACACGCCAGGATGAGCCTGCGCTCCTTCACCCGTCGCTTCCGCGACGAGGTCGGCATGACCCCGGTGCAGTGGCTCACCGCGCAACGGCTCGAACTGGCTAAACAGTTGTTGGAGACCACCGACCTGTCGATCGATCTGGTCGCCCACCGCTCCGGCTTCGGCTCCGCGAACTCCCTGCGCTCCCATATGAGAGCAGCCTTCGGAGTCTCACCCGCTGCCTACCGCCGCACCTTCAACCCCAACGCCCCCGTCAAGCCAACACCTGAGGGCACGCAGACGGAGCGCCCGCAGCTCGCTGAAGTCAGAAGGCGACTCCCATAGTCACCTCGAAACGACTCCGGCTCCCGCTTGCAAAGTCAAGTACTCGACGCTGATGGCGGCCTGCTGGACGACCTGTCAGAGCTGCTTGAAGAAGTCCAGCAGGGCCGTGTTGACGTCGTCGGGGCGTTCCATCCGGACCCAGTGGCCGGCCTCGGGGATGTCGATGATGCCTCGTAGGTCGGAGGCGATGGTGGCGAGTCCTGCGGGGTCGTAGAACGTGCGGGTGAGGTCGGCTTCGCCGCTGAGGTAGAGGGCGGGCGCGACGTAGGCCCCGTGCTTCGTCGCGGCGGTCATGGCCTGCCGCACGGCCTGGCTGTCCACCAGCCGGCAGGCCTCGTTGATGGCGTCGCCCCGGTGGTCAGGCAAAGAGAGCGGACCGACGTGGACGCTGACGCGGACGCAGATCGCAGATCCGCCGCGCAGCCGTGACTGGTCGTAGCGAGAAAGAGCCGCGTTCAGGTGGCCGAGCTGCGGGTCCACCAGCCGTGCAGTGTCACGCGCCGGCACCACGCAGATGGCGCCGTCGCCGGTGTCCCGGTAAGCGCCCTCCCGCGACCGAGGGTCGTCGAGCTCGCTCTGCGGGAAGACCGTGTTGAGGATGACGTCATCCAGGTCGGCACGGATCGGAGCCATCTTCGCTTCGGGGAGCTGGCTGTAGTTCCTCATGTCGACGACCAGGAGCGCATGCTCCGGCGGTACGTCGAGACTGTCTGGAAGGACAGAAGCGTCCATAGAAGCCGGGCCTTTCAGTCATGGCGGTCACAACAGGTGCCATGCTGATTTAGGCCTTCTGCGGGTGGTGCCCAGGAATGGGCACCACGGTGCCGTGCGTCACGTTTCGGCCCGGACGTGCCGTCGGATGGCCGCGATGTCGCGCACGACAAGCCCCCCGCTCCGCACGCCGAGCAACGGCGCTGGCGTGCCCAGCGCTGCCCCACCCCACACCGCCACTCTGGGCGCCGCCGGTCTTGCCCTGGCCGCCTGGCAGGTCTTCGACCCCCTCCTGCACGCAGAACACATCCACACCCGCCTGCCGCATCCCACGCCATGCCACCGCAGGAAGGCATGACAATGCCGCCCCACGCCCTGGACATCGCCCTGACCCGGCCCCTCACCCCGGCCGAACTCCGCCAAGCCACCCGCACCATGCCGCTCGCGGCCAACCACGACGCCACCCACCTCCTCGCCGTGACGCACGCCAAAACCCCAGGCAAGGCCCTCAACCGCCTGCGCCACCAGCTGGGCGGACAGCTGCCCATCGACGTGATCACCACTCACTATCCCGACGCGAACGGGCAGATCCTGCTCAACGTCGCCTTCCCGCCCGCCGTGTACACCACCCTCAAGACCGCCGCCCGGTGCGCCGGGCAAAGCCCTGAACGCTTCATGGAGCGGGCCCTGCACCGGGCCCTTGCCGAACGCGCCGACCAGGACGCCGACCGCCTCGATCACGCCCTGCGCCAGCTCCTTGCCTACACCACCCCCGCCCACCTGCTGTCCGCCGTCGGACATGCGCTCACCCGACGCTCCGAAAGTCACACATGAAGCCGACCGACGAACAGACCGCCGCAGCCGACGCCTTCGCCGCAGGCGAGCACCTGGCACTGCAAGCAGGGGCAGGAACCGGCAAGACCACCACCTTGACCCTCCTCGCCCACACCACCACCCGCCGCGGCCGCTACCTCGCCTACAACCGGGCCATCGCCCAGGACGCACGCGCCCGCTTCCCCCGAAGCGTCCTGTGCAAGACCGCCCACGCCCTGGCCTACGCCGCCGTCGGCCACCGCTACACCCGCCGCCTGAACGCCACCCGCCGCCCGGCCTGGCAGAGCGGGCAGGCTCTCGGCATCACCAAGGCCGTCCGCATCGGCCAACGTGACCTCTCCCCAAGAACCCTCTCCAACGCCACCTTGCGCACCGTGGCCCGCTTCTGCCACACCGCCGACCCCGCCATCACCGGCCACCACCTCCCGCACCTGCGGGGCCTGGAAGACCGCGCCCTGCACGCCCAACTCGCCGCCCACATCGTGCCCTTCGCCCACAAGGCCTGGGCCGACCTCCAGCACCCGGACGAGGGCGCGGTCCGCTTCGACCACGACCACTACCTGAAAATCTGGGCCCTCACGAGCAACGCGAAGCCAAAACCCAGGCGCAGGGCGAGAGCGACCGCAGGTTCTTCGCCATCGTCACCGATCTCGCCGGGGCTCCCACCGACCTCATCGCCCCCGACGGCACCATTGCCTGGCACAGCCGCAGCACCGCCTGGGGCGCCACCCAGTCCCACCGCGACGCCACCGCGTACACGCCGCTGCGCTACCCGGGCCAGTACTTCGACGCGGAGACGGGCCTGCACTACAACCTCAACCGCTACTACGACCCCGAACTCGGGCGCTACACCACACCCGACCCCCTGGGCTTGGCCCCGGCCGTCAACCACTACACCTACGTCCCCAACCCCTTCACCCTCGCCGATCCGCTCGGCCTAGCCGGCTGCACGGCCGATCCGACCTGGGGCGGACGGGTCACCTTCACCCGCGACGAGCACGGACGCCCCTACGAGATGAACGCCGTCATCACCAGGGACATGCTCGACGAGGGCACCCACGCGAGGAACTCACTGGAGCCGCCCGACTTCCTCGGCGGCGACTACAACCAGGCCCGCGGCCACATGCTGGCCCGGATGCTCGGCGGATCCGGCGATACCCTCGACAACCTCTTCACCATCACGCAAAACCCCACCAACAGCCCCGACATGCGCGACCACGAGCAGGACATCTACAACGCCGTCCAGCACAACGGCGAAGTCATCACCTACAACGTCTACCTCGAATACAGCGACGACCTGCCGGACTCGGTCCCGAAGTACATTCAGCTCGAAGCCCATGACACCAAGGGCTTCGCCCTGGACCAGCTACTGGACAACCCCGCCCACGAGCAGCAACAGCGACACCGACGAGGACTCCTGTGAGCACCATCGACGACCTCACCCGCCTCTGCCCGCCCCCCGCGGCCCCTCCCGCGGTCGACTGGACGGCCGCAGAACGTGCTCTCGGCCGCCCGCTGCCCCGGGACTACAAAGAGCTCGCCGCCGCGTACGGGCCGGGCAGCTTCTGCAACTTCCTGCACGTCTACCACCCGTCCGGCAGCCTCGCCGGGCCCCTGGCATCAAGCGTCCAGGAACAACTCCAGCGCGACCGGGACCAGGGCACCTTCCCCGTGCCCCACGACCCCCGGCACCTCCTCCTCGCGGGAGTCACGGACAACGGCAACTACCTCTTCTGGATCACCGAACCCGCCTCCGAGCCCGATGGGTGGCGCATCGCCATAAACGAAGCCCGCGGCCACGACTGGTACACCTACGACGGCACTCTGACCGACCTCCTCACCGCACTCCTCAACGGCGAACTCCACATCCCCCTCTTCCCCACGGACGTTCTCCACCAGGGCATCACCTTCACGCCCTCCCGCCGTGACGACGCAGCACCGCCAGCGCCCCCGGCCAGCCGGTCGGTCGACACCAACACCATCCGCGAGTGGGCCCGCGCCAACGGCTACGACGTCCCCGACCGCGGCCGCATCCCCGCAGCCATCCGCGACGCCTGGCAGCGCGCCACACAAGGCGAGCAGTAGCGTTCGGCCGTTCTGCAACTGGGGATGTCCGGCGTGATACACCGCAGGATTGCAAGCGCACTCGCGCCGCTTCGAAACAAGCCCACCTCACCCGCGTGACCGCGACTTCGCAGGCGGCCGCCGAACATCCTGCACGGGGGCTTCAGCCGGCCAGGAGCAGCTCATCGTCAGGACAGCCGGAGACGGGTACGAGGGACGGCGCATTCATGGAACATCCACGGAGGAAAGCGTCATGAACGCCGCACTCGCCCCCCTCACCCAGCTGATCACACCGCCCTCCCAGCCCCGGGCCACGGACTGGGACGCGGTTTAGAAGCAGCTCGGCGTCGCCTTCCCCTCCGACTACAAGGAAGTCATCCGCGCCTACGGCGGAAGCAACTGGGACGACTACCTCTACCTCCTCGAACCAGGCTGCCCCAACGACAACTACGACCTCATCGAATGGGAAGACCAGCAGACCGAAGCGCTCGAAGGACTCTGGGAGTTCGAGAAGAAGCCTGCCGAACTTGCGGACCCTGGCAGCCGGGTCATCCCCTGGGCCACCACCGACAACGGCGAGTGCCTCTACTGGCTCGTCAAACTCACACACGCGGCATCAGATGCCGGTGACCATGTCACCGCGGATCAGAAGGAACAGATCGGCGTGTGGAAGACGCGGGCGGACATCGGCAGGCCGCCAGCGCAGACCGCCCGCCCCGCGCCTGCCCTGGGGGTGCCGCAGGCGATGCGGCACGAGCAGGTCGCACGCCGGTACTGGATCAAGAGGAAGTGCCCGCGGTGCCGGCCGCGGGGCCGTGGCGGGCAAGAACTGTGTCTCGAATGCCCGGACCGGTACAGGCGCCGTGTCGAAGATCCCCCACTACGAGCGGATCGAGCTCATCCTTGCGGAACGCAGGACCGCGGCGGCGAGCCGGCGGCGGGCACCGGGGCCGTACGCCATCGCCTGCCCGGACTGCGGAAACCCGCCCGGCGAACGCTGCCTGTCACCGAACGGCGGCGTGCACCGCTCGCGCGTCGAGCGCGCGAGGGAGGCGCGCCGGTAGACCGCCGCGCCCGGTCCCGCCTCTGCCGTCGTACGACAGGCCATTCAAAACGTGAGCTGGGCCTACTTCCCTTGGCGAGTTCGTCCAGTCCGCACGCAACGCCTCAGCAAGGACGAGGACGTCCTTCAGTCGCCCACTGCTCGAAGGTTGGTGCCCTACCTCACAGCAGCTGCCGGGCGATGCACGGAACAACCTGAGGGAGCTGACCGTTCATCAGTATGTGGCTGCGGAGGGGACAGTGTCCCCGGGCCTCACCTATAGCCCATGGGGACGATCGTCCGGCTGAAGCCCCATGGAGCCTTTCGCCGAGAGGCGACCGCCCTCCGCACAGCTACCGCACACGGCCCCGGCTGGTCTCCCCCGTCCAGCCGGGGCTTCGCGTTGTCCCCGGCCGCGACCGTCACGATCACCGCAATGGGCGCTTGCCGTGTTGATCCGGGTTGTCCACGCTCAAGATGCCCCGCTGCCGTGTTGAGGAGGAATTCGTGGCGTCCGATCCCGACATCCTGGCCCCGCCGCAGGCAGTCACCTCGCGCCTCGCGCACTGGGAAGAACGCGTCGACGGTGTGGTGCCGGCGAAGACGGACAGCACGAACCTTCTGGTCGCGACGTGGAATCTGCGCGCCTTCGGGGATCTGACCAAGGCGTGGAAGACACCCGAGGGTGTCTCGCCGAAGCGGAACTTCGCCGACATCCACGCGATCGCGACGATGATCCGCCGCTTCGACGTGGTCGCGGTCCAGGAGGTCCGCGGCAACCTGCGCTACCTGCTCAAAGTCCTCGGCGAGGACTGGGCGTTCATCCTCACCGACGTCACCCTGGGCAAGGACGGCAACAACGAGCGCCTGGCGTTCTTGTTCGACACCCGCCGGGTCAAACCGTCGGACCTGGCGTGCGAGCTGGTGGTGCCGCTCGAGCAGGAGACGGGAGTGAGTGCGAGCGGTCTGGAGCGGCAGTTCGCCCGCACCCCCTACGCCGTCAGCTTCCTCTCCTCCGGGCAGACCTTCACCCTGATCACCCTGCACGTCGACTACGGCGACACCGCAGCCGACCGGGTGCCCGAGCTCAAAGCGATCGCGAAGTGGCTGGCCGGCTGGGCGGAACAGGAGTTCGGCTTGGACCACAACCTCATCGCGCTCGGCGACTTCAACATCGACCGCGTCGGCGACCCGCTCTTCGAGGCCTTCACCTCCACCGGCCTCACCCCCGCCCCGCAGCTGGCAGACCTGCCCCGCACGATCTTCGACAAGCCCGGCGCCGCGCACTTCTACGACCAGATCGCCTGGTTCACCAAGGGCCAGCAGCACCGCCCGGTCATGAACCTGGAAGCCGTGACCGGAGGCCAGGTCGACTTCGTCGACGCCCTCCAGGGTGACGGCACTCGCAACGACCTGTCCTGGCACATCTCCGACCACTCCCCCCTGTGGGTGGAGTTCGCGATCCCGGCCGCCTGAACCACAACCCCGGTGCAGGTCATCGTCGATGCTGACACCCGCCTGGTGATCGCTGCCGCCCGGCCGGTGCCGGGCACCACCGCGGACGCGCACGCCTGGCGGGCTTCCGGGCTGGCCGAGCGGTGCCAGGGCGTGACCGTCCTGGGCGACGGCGCGTACCTCAACTGCGGGAGGGTCACCCCGCACCGCAAACGCCCCCGCCGGCCCCTGCTGCCGGGCGAGGAGGACGACAACGCCGCCCACCGCAAGGTGCGTGCACGGGTGGAGCATGTGATCGGCCGGATGAAGAACTACAAGATCCTCCGCGACTGCCGGCAGCGCGGCGACGGCCTCCACCACGCGGTCCAGGCCGTCGCCCACATGCACAACCTCGCCCTCGCATCATGACCAGAAGACCGCGATCACAGGCTCTGACCTGCCCGAACACGGCCTTGTGCAACACCCTTTACGCACGGAATTGCGTGGGCGCATCTCGGCGTGCAGTGCAAATGTTGCAGCTCAGAGGCACCGATGAGGCCTACGGCGCCGCCACGCCTGACATCCTTCTCACTCTCCCTCATAGAGCCACCAATATTTCGCATCCACTGGACCGAAGAATTCCACCTTCACGTGCTCATTCCTTATCAGCCGTGTTTGAGCGAGCCGTGCTCGAGTCTCCTCTTGTTCTATCATCCTGGCTGGCCCATATCTATTTAGCATATAGAAGAATAGCCCTGTTGCCCCCCGAGCAAGGCCTGCCGCAGGACCGGCAACCCAGCCGACCGGAGTAGGGGCTATCTTTCCCGCTACCTTCGTTGCATTCGATGCTCTAATTAGGATGCGTCTGCGTGGCAGCTTGCCTTCCATGGCGAGAGGTGCAAGGTTATTCAAGGTTATGAGATATTTGAAGAATTCTGATTCTAGGAGTTCCGCCGAGGCCCTGGCGGCTTCGACCTGAGCAAGGTCCGCCCTCTGGAGATCATTCCGATACCGCCCCTTGAGTTCGTTGGCGTCGGCCCTGAAGCCCCTGTCCGATTTCGCTAGTGCCGCTATATAGTTTGTATACTCGGCAGTTTCTCTGATTTCGCGAACCTCTGACGCGGTCAGCTCTTTAGCAAGCAGGTAGATTGCTCGCTTAGCCTCGGTCACCATTCCCTCTGTGAAGATTCCGGACTTCAGTTCCACAATCTCGCTAGTCGCGTGAACTGGGCTTCCCGTCCCGTAGATTCGTCCCACCGGCTGTGAGTAAGGGGCCGGGACCACCATCGGCAAATTCAAGTTAACTGCCAGAGTGCCGTGCGAGTGAATAATTGACTCAACTCGTACGGTCTGCGCAAGCTCAGGGTCGACATCATGCAGGTTGGCAGCAAAACGCCAGAACTCTGTTGGTCGAAAGTTGTTGCGCTTCTGGTCCTTCATTTGTGAAATTACGAAGCGCACCAGATCTTTCGCCAAATGTTGATCAAATTGGCGCTCAACCTCTGAAGTCCAGTAATCAGGCCGCATGAGTACTTGGTCTGCAAGGTCGTTCATGAGGAGCTGATTATCGCCATTGCGCGTGTGGCATATCTGTGGCTCGGCTTCATCAAGCCATCTGGCGAATAGATGTAGTTCTTCTGGCGATAGCTCAGTGTAGTTGCCTCCAGATATTGTGAGACGCGCAACATCCTCAAAGCTGTCTACGCTCTCACGCATAACTGGAACGATGGAGCCATCCTGCAGGAAAACTCGATACCCCGAATTCGGGTCGGCTAGCAGGTTGAGGAGTGGCGGGCACGTCAAAATGGAGGCACCCAAGATGAATAGACGTCGATGCATGAGTAGATTAAACTTGAGATTTCCGTCGGCATCGGAAAGGCCTTCCATGAAACCCGCTTGTCCTCCTGGAGGACGATTCCGCTGCCGCAAGAAAGTAATATCCCCCGCAGACCAGAAAACGTCAGGGAACTCCGGTATCTCCGTTATCGAGTCAAGAGATGACATTTGTTCCCCCAGCTCACACGGTCGTAGCTTCGGGTCTCTTCCAGCTCAGCACAGGGCCCGCGTCTCGTCTCGTTGAGCGCTGCCGACACGGCGCGAGTGCCGGGCGGGCCGAATCTCGTCCAAGGCGAGGGCACCGGGGTAGCGGTCCAGCACGTCCTGATCCGCTTCAGCTCGGAGCCAGTGGGCCCCCAGGTCGTGGTGGGCAGGAAGGTGACCGACGTCGGAGGTGCACCTCACCCCTGTGCCCGATGGCGAGGTCGGGGAAATCGTCGTTACCGGCCCCGCCATGGCCCGCGGCTGCTTGCCCGGCATCAGGCGGACGGTGCGCCGGTGCTGGCCGGGGGGCCTGGGTGAAACGGTGTCGGGGCGCGGTCGATCAGTCGCGGAGGCGTTTTTCGACGGCTTCCACGAGGGCGTCGATTACGCCGTCGGGTGAGGGGCTGTAGTGAGGGACGGCCCAGCGGGTGATCTTTGCGTCGATGACGGTGGGTCGGCCGGAGGCGAGGGCCGTGTGGAAGGCCTCCTCGAACTCGTCGAGTGTCTCCACGCGGTAGCCGTCGGCGCCGCACGCGCGCGCGTACGCCGCGAAGTCCGGGTTCTGGAACTCCACCAGGGCGCTCTCCCGGTAGGTGGCGAGCTGGAAGAGTTTGATCAGCTTGAACTCCTCGTCGTCGAAGATGACCCAGATGACGGGGATGTCGTTCTCGACGGCGGTCATCAGCTCGAACCCGGCCAGGGAGTAGCAGCCGTCGCCGCAGCCGACGACGACTGTCCGTTCCGGGTGCGCGACCTTCAGGCCGATGGCGCCGTTGACGTGCCCGGCCATCGGCCCGAAGGAGCCGGCCTTGCGGAAGTTCTGTCCCTCCTCCAGCTCGACGTAGTAGCCGAGCCAGGCCAGATGAGCGCCCGCGTCCGCGAGGAGGACAGCGTGCGGCGGCAGCATCCGGCCGATCGACTGCGCGAGCTGACCGGGGTGGATCTTCCCGGTGAGGTGGGTGATGTGCCGGGCCTCGTAGTCCCGGCTTTTGACGTCGGCCGCCGGCACATCGCCGGGCACCTTCTTCTCCAGCGCGTCGACGAGGGCCTCCACCGCCGGGCGGGCGTCGCTCAGCAACGCGTGGTCGGGCGGGTACGCCTTGTGGAACTCCGTCTCGGAGATGTTCACGTGGATGAGGAGCTTGTCCTTGAACAGGTCCTCGCGGTAGTTGAACGTCGCGTGCTGGTTGAGGGAGTTCCCGATGCACAACACAATGTCGGCCTCGCGGAAGGCCTTCCAGGCACTGGAATGGCCGCTGTCCGCGAAGACGCCCACGGCGAGCGGATGTCCTTCGGACACGATGCCCTTGCCGTCCAGCGTGGTGAGCAAGGGGATCTGGAACCGCTCGATCAGTTGCTTGACCTGCGGTTCCGCCCCGCTGCGGATCGCGCCGAAGCCGGCAAGGGCCACGATCCGTTTCCGCTGGGCCAGGGCGTCGGCCAGCACCGATGCGATCTCGTCCACGCGCGCCGGGTCGGGCAGGACCGGGGCGACGTCGAGCCGGATCGGCCGGAAGTTCGTGACCTCGACACCATGGTGGGTGAGGTCCTCGGGGACGTGGATGTGCACTGGCCCGGGCCGGCCCTCGAAGGCGATGTTGACCGCTTCCTCAAGGACGTCGCAGGTGTCGTTCGCGTCGGTGAGCAGGAAGGACTTCTTGGTGGTGGCCGCGAACATCGCCCGGGAGTCGGGCGTGCGGTTCAGGCCCGACGTTTCGTTGAGCGACCCCCACCCCTGCCACTCCCGTGACGCGTACCCGGAGATGGCGAGGACCGGGTAAGAGTCGGACATCGCCACCGCCAGCCCGGAGAACAGGTTGAACGCGCCGGGCCCGGCGGTCGCGAAGCAGAAGCCCAGCTGGTTGGTGTACATGGCGTAGCCGCAGGCCATGAAGGACGCTGCCTGCTCGTGCCGCGCGATGATCGGCCGGATCTGCCGGGAATGCTTCAGCGCCAGCATCAGACCGGCGGCGTTCTCCCCCGCGCCGCCGAACGCGGCCCGCACGCCGACGCCTTCCAGCCCCTTGACGATGGCCTCGTAGACTCTCATCGGTTTCTCCCTCATTGCGCGGCCCGTCCGCCTACGCGGAGCCGGTCCTCGAGCGCCTCCCACATGCCGGAGACGACGCCTTCCGGTGATGTGCTGTAGTGAGGCAGCGCCCATCGGGTGATCTTGACGTCGATCACGGTCGGTCTGTTCGAGGTGAGGGCGGCCCGGAACGCGGCCTCGAACTCGTCGAGCGTCTCCACGTGGTAGCCGTCGGCACCGCAGGCCTTCGCGTACATCGCGAAGTCGGGGTTCTTGAATTCCACCAGCCCCGATTCGCCGTAGGTCGCGATCTGGTAGAGCTTGACCAGCTTGTACTCGTCGTCGTTGAAAATGACCCAGATCACTGGGACGTCGTTCTCGACGGCGGTCATCAGCTCGAACCCGGCCATCGAGTAGCAGCCGTCACCGCACCCGACGACGACCGTCCGGTGGGGCTGGGCGAGCTTCACCCCGATTGCGCCGTTCACGTGCGCGGACATTGGCCCGAAGGTGCCCGTTTTGCGGAAGTTCTGGCCCTGCTCCAGATCGACGTAGTAGCCGAGCCAGGCGAGGTGGGCACCGGCGTCGGCGAGGAGCACGGCGTCCTCCGGCAGCATGCGGCCGATCGCCTGCGCCAGCCGCCCCGGATGGATCGCCCCGGGAAGGTGGGGGACGTGCCGGGTCTCGTGGTCCCGGCCGAGCACCTCCACGGGGCCGACCGGAGCGGACATCCGCTCCAGTGCCACGCCGAGCGCCTCGACCGCAAGACGCGCGTCGGAGACGAGGGCGTGAGCGGGCCGGTAGTGCTTGCCCATCTCGCCGGCGTCGATGTTGACCTGGATGAGCGTCTTGCCGTCGAACAGATCCTCGCGCAGACCGAACGTCGCGTGCTGGTTGAGCGAGTTGCCGATGGCCAGGACCACGTCGGCCTCACGGAACGCCTTCCAGGCACTCGCGTGGCCGCTCTCCGAGAACACCCCGGCGGCGAGCGGGTGGGTCTCGGGGATCACGCCCTTGCCGTCCAGGGTGGTGACGACGGAGATCTGGAAACGCTCGACAAAGCGCTGCACCGCCGCCTCGGCATGACTGCGGATCGTGCCGAAGCCGGCTAGGAGGACGATCCGGCGCCCCTCCCGCAGGGCGTCGGCCAGCACTCCGGCGATGGTCTGGACCCGCTCCGGGTCGGGCCGCACGGGCGCCACGTCCAGCCTGACGTCGTGGTAGTTGTCCACGGTCTCGCCGCGGTGGGTGAGGTTCTGTGGGACGTGGATGTGCACCGGGCCGGGTCGGCCCTCGAGGGCGGTGTTCACGGCCTGCTCGAGGACGTCGCACGTGTCGGCGATGTCCGTGAGCAGGAAGGACTTCTTGGTCGTCGCGGCGAACATCGTCTGCGAGTCGGGAGTGCGGCCCTGCCCCGACGTGTCGTTCACCGCGCCGTGGCCGCGCCAGTCGAGGGAGACGAAACCGGTGAGGGCCAGCACCGGGTAGGAGTCGGACAGGGCGACGGCGAGGCCGGAGAAGAGGTTGAACGCGCCAGGACCGACGGTGGCGAAGCAGACCCCGAGCCGGCCCGTGTACATGGCGTAGCCGCACGCCATGAACGAGGCGGCCTGCTCGTGCCGGGTCATGATCGGCCGGATCTTCCGCGACTTCTCCAGTGCCAGGGCCAGACTGGCGATGTTCTCGCCGTTGCCGCCGAACGCGGTATCGACACCCGCGCTCTCCAGCCCCCTGACGATGGCTTCGTACACCTGCATGGCGCTCCTTCGGTGCGTGCTTCCGGGGCCCAGGTGGGTCGGCTACTCCTTCCAGCGCGCAGCGTGGGCGCGGTGGGCGTCAGTCAGGCCGTTCCGGAAGAACCGCTCGTAGTACTCGGTTTCGACGTGGTGCGTCTGCAGCCAGATGCCGGGCACGTAGATGGCGTCGGTGTGGGCCGGGAAGCGCCCGTGGGTGGCGTGGATGTACACGCAGACGTCGCGTGCGCAGTCGATCACCCGCTGGTCGTACTCGCCCGCCTCTTCGAGGAAGCGGGGCGCGTACCCGTCCTTATAGATGCGGCTGAAGACGTCCTTGTCCTCGTAGATGCCGCCCTTGCCGAACTTGCTCTGCACCACCGCGTCTACGGCGGCCTCCATCGAGGGGTAGTTGGGTGGGCAGGCGCCTTTGATGAGGTGTTCGCCGGCGGCCCGCAGTCCCACCGGGTGGGCTCGCAGGGTCGCGTACTTCGGCAGCGGCACCTGCCAGCGCAGGAGGTCGGCGGGCTTGAAACGCGGGGTGACGAAGTCGAAGCCGAGCATGCGGCCGTAGATGCGGGAGAACTTTGGGTCGCCCAGCATGACCTGGGGGCTGATCGACGCGTGGATCCAGGCGCCGAGTCCCATAGCATCGGCGACCAGCATCATGTTCTGCAGCAGCAGGTCGGCTTCCACCTGGGTGCGCATCGGCCCCAGGGCGCCGAGCGGCAGCTTGAGGTCGGGGTTGAGGAAGCCGTTGCGCACCCACTTGCGCACCCCGGCCGGGCGGTAGAAGTTGCGGTCGTCGACGAAAGTGGGCCGGGCTCCGTCGGGCTGGGTCAGCAGGTACATCAGCGCGTTGATGTACTGGTGGGAGAGGTCGACGACCGGCAGGAAGACCGTGGTGCCCGCGAGGTTGGACAGGAAGCGGTTGGAGTCGAGGTAGGCGGGGAAGTCGCGCATGCCCTCGGCCACGTCCAGGCGGCGGTCCAGCACCTTCACCTTCGCCCGGCTGGCCCGTTCGAGCAGTGTGTCGGGGTCGAATCCCGCCCCGGTCGACGGGGGCAGCTTCCTCAGGTAGTACGTCCCGCTGTCGTTGATCATGAAGAAGTGGGTGCCCTGGGCGTTGTCGGGGCTGCCCGCCGTACGCCCCACCATGTTCAGGTTCGGCTTGGCCATGATGGGCTTGTGGTCGCGCGGGTCCTCGAAGGGCCGGTCGGGCATGCTGAGGCCGGAGCAGCCGGTGAGGGCGATGAGCACGGCCTCCTCCAGCTCGCCCAGGGGCTGCGGCCGGTGGGGGGAGTCATAGCTCATCGACCTGGCCGCGACGGACGCGCCCCTGCTGACCCGGTGGGTGCGCCGTCGGAAGACGCTCTCCCACAAGGGGCGGGTCAGGAGGTCTTCGAGGCCGGTGTGCGTGGCTCGCTGCTGTACCGACATATCCTTCTCCCGGTCAGTCGTGGTCCGCGCCGCCGTGATTGCGCACGGGCTGGACGGCACGCCACGGCGCGAATGCGCTGGCCGAGCGCGGCAGGAGGCTCGCCAGCTCGGGGCAGTGCCGCTGGATGACGCTCGTCATGCCACTGCGGTCGATCCAGTCCATGCCCAGCGGGGTGTAGACCTCGGGCCTGAAGTCGACGCTGAGGAAGCGGTCGCTCTGCAAGCGGCGGCTGGCCATCAGGATGAAGACGCGGAAGGCGGTGTCGCTGAACCCGAAGCCGGCGGGCGGGTTCTCGGCGAAGAGCCCCACCATGGTGTCGATCTCGTCGACTGAGCGGTACACGTCCTTCAGCCGGGCGACCGTCTCCGGGTCGGAGGAGAGGTCCTCGAACCGCCGGATGCGCGGCTTGTGCAGGCCTGCCAGGAAGTCGTTGTAGCGCGGGACGCCACGGCGCCGGGTGCGCACCAGGTCGACGACCGACAGGTCGATCACCTCTCCGTCGCGCTCGAACCTCTGCAGGGAGCGGGGGAAGTTGTTCAGAGTGATCGCCCCGGGATGGGCGATGCCCAGGGAGTACAGCGTGTCCGCCAGACCGGTCTTGCGGATGAGCGGCTCCGTGGCGGCGCCCTGGACGTCGTTGAACGTCAGGGTGTCGAGGCGGTGGCCGAACCGGTGGTCGACGATCTCGTAGTCGTCGGGGATGAGAGGGTGTAGCCGGTAGACGGTGGTGAACTCCTCCGTGAGGGAGTACGGCACACCGTGGTGGTCGGGAGTTGTGCGGGGAATGCCGCCGAGGTCGTGCGCCTCGAACAGCCAGGTGCCCAGTTGGTCGAGCCAGGTCTTGGGCGGGCCCTGCCAGTTGGTCTTCAGGGCGATGTCGATCGCCTTGGTGGCGAGGATCGCCGGCGTCCACTCGACCGTGTGGATCTTGGCGATCAGCGCCGCCACGACGAGGCGTGCCGTGTGGTAAATGCGGTCCTCGTCCATGTGCGGATACTCGTCGCGCAGCGCCCGGCAGACGGCGTTGTGCTCACGGGCGAACAGGGTCGTCATCGCGCTGAGGCCTAGCCACCAGCTGTCGCGGAAGCCGGTGACCGGAAGGCCGTTGCCCAGCGGGAGGTGCCCCTCCTCCAGTCTCAGTTCGGCACGGCCGTCGGGATCGCGCAGGGATTTCGCGACCGAGGCGGTGCCGCCGTAGATCTCCGAGCCGTCCCACCAGTGCGAGACGGCACTGGCGAAGGTCGGCGGCTGTCCGCCGCCGGGCTGATACAGGGCCTCGTTCTCGGCGACGCGCATCGCCTTCTCCGGTGGACCGCCGGGGGTGTTGTGCCAGGTCATGCCGGGAGGCAGGGGCACCTCGACCGACTTCTCCCCGACGGGGTGGCGCTTGTGGTCGACCCAGTCGTGCACCTGAAACTGGATCCACGCGGCCGCGAGGATGTTCAGCGATGTCGCGGGAATGAACCCGTCGCGGTGCAGCAGCATTTTGCTGACGGTGACCGGGTTGGGCGTGTCGAACAGGTCCGGCCGATAAACCGGCGGCATGTTGCGGCCGAAGGTGGCGCCGACGGCGCCCATCGCCGGTGCGGAGAGGTCGTTCCAGGAGCCGTCGTAAGTGCGCCGGGTCCGCAGGTCCTCGTCGACCGGGACCGGTGCGGGCCGGGCGGCGGGCGGGGCCTCGTGGGGCTCGGTGTCGATGAGGTTGTGACGCCTCAGCGTCTGCCGGAACGCCATGAGGTTGAGCAGTCCGGGTCCGGTGGGCAGCCGGTGCCACGGGACGACGCGGTTGACGGCGCGGAAGAAGGCCCGTAGCGGGTAGCCGAGCAGGGTGTTGCGCCGCGGTTCGACCGTGACGAAGCGCAGGCCCAAGCGGTGGGCGCTGCTCGCCTCGTACGCCACCTTGCGCGCCCGGTTGAGATTGCCCAGGGGGCGGAAGGCGTCGGTGGTGTTCCACGGGTTGAACGCCAGCTGGTCGATCCGTGAGGCAACGGCACGCGCCTCGGCGGTGTCCAGCTCTTGGCGCGGGATCGTCAGAATGGCCACCGGCACGGCGGGCGCATCCTCTTCCCTCCACTCGACGGCACCGTCCTCGATGGGCGTGCGCCTGCCGTCCACGTAGCGCTGCACGCACACGTCGAAGACGACGTCCGCCCGCTGCAGCCGGCGCGCGAGCTCACGCCGCAGGTAGTCGGGGTCGGTGCGGGACGGATCCGGGGCCCCGGGGGCGCCGACGGCGGGGCGCAGCTGATAGCGCACCGGTCCGGCGTCGCCCCACAGGATCGCGCCACGGCTCCAGTACGTCTCCAGTGCCAGGCTCCGCACCGGACGCCGGGCCCCTGCCGAAACGTTGCGTCGCATACGCGTCGCCGTGGACCAGCCGACGGACAGGGGCAGCTTCACGAAGAAAGCGAATGCCTTGCGGAGCCGGGTGTCCGCCCCTGCCATGGCCTTTGCGAAGAGGACGAACTCGCGCGCGTTGCGGGCATGCGAGACCGGGAAGCTCGTCATCAGCAGATCGTGGATCTCGTCGGGACCGACTTCGACGCGCAGCGCCGCACCCCGCAGGTCGGGTGCGTGGTCGGGTTGGCGGACACCGCCGGCGTTGGACAGGCGGACCGTGCCCGGATACTCGGCTCCGGGTCTCGCGAAACCCGAGCTCAGTTCGGCGGGCAGGTCGTCGTGGAACCTCAGCCGGGCGTTCTCCACGCCGAGGACCGCCTTGGCGTGGAACGTCCGCTGGAGGGAGGCGGAGCCGCCGCGCTTCTTCGCCTTCAGCTGCACGCGCAGCAGGTCGGCTGCGAGCCGCTCGAAGATCAGACGCTCGGCCTCCGGACTGCCGCCGATGTACCGCTCGTACTGCTGGTTCTCGCCCATGTCTGAAACGCTCGCGGTCACCGGAGGCGCTGTCGCGTGGAGCGGGGCATATGGGGGATGCCGAGCCGGTCAGCTGTCGGCGGTCAGAGAGATGGTGAGATCGGCCTCGAATCCGGGATCCCCGACGCTGAACATCCACTTGGTCGGCTGCGCCTCGTCGTCGGGGGTCATCCTCTGCACCCCCGAGCTCTGGTCGGCCGCGGCGGCGGCGAACTGCTCGGGGGTGACATCCGGGTTCAGATACCTTTCGCCGGTGTGGCGGTAGAGCGACGGTCCGGCGGGGGGCGGCACGTATTGCACGTAGTACTGCTTGCGGAAGACGACGTTGTCGGAGAATCCCACACCGAAGGTGTCGCGCTCGCCGACGTAGAAGTCCAGTCGGAAGACGAGGGTCGCATCGCTCCTTGCCCCGGCCGGTTTGACCGAGGCGTCCATCCAGCCCTCCCAGATCAATCGGTCCGGGCCCGCCCAGCCCGAGGTGGCGTCGCCGGACTGCGCGAGCGGTTGGCGCAACTCCGTCGCGAGGTCGGGCAGTGGATCCGTGAAGTCGTCCTTGTGGAAGGGGCCGTAGCAGTTCTCCGCCTCGCTGCTCTGGTGGAACAGGTCGAAGTCGACGAAGCGGGGCTTGATGCTCACTCCGAAGTAGAACTCGCTTCTGCCGAAGATGTCATGGCCTCGCTTCACCTTGGCGTTAGTGAGATGGAGGCGGACGTGGTGGCTGCCGTGCAAGAAGCGCATGGCGATCTCGTATGCCTCGCGCGAGGTGACGAGGGAGTCCCGGCCGCCGTGGCACTTGTGGACGAAGGTGCGAGGCGCTCCGGGAAGCTGCGCGGACGCCTGTTTGACCAGGCCGTCACTGCGGTTGTAGGCCAGGATGCCCTCGCTGAGGAGGGTGGAGAGCCGGTTGCCCAGGCTGGCAATCTTGTTGCCGTACGTTCCATAGTCGGTGCCGACGACGGTGAGGATTCTCTGATGGGGAAACCCGACGTCCTCGGCATTCGAGTGATTCGGATCAAAGGCGGCGATCTCGTCCCCGGCGGCGAGCGGCAGACGCTTGACCAGTTCGGCCGGAAGATATTCGAACGCGATCCCGCGGTGCGGCGTGCCCAGGGTGACAATGCGGTGGATGAGCTCCCCGCTCATTTTTCCTGATCTTCTCAGCTCTTTCAGTGCGGAACGCACCACCAGGCCGCCCATGCTGTGCGCCACGATGTCCACACCGGCGAATTCCTCTTCGGCGTGTTCCGTGCCGCGCTTGATGATCTCGATGAGTCGGACCAGCCCTTTTCCGAAGCACTCGAGCGTGCGGGGGAGAAGGTCGTAGTAGCGGTAGATCCACAACGTCCCCGAGGTGCCCCGCCGGAGGACGAAGACGTCCTCCGCCAGAGCGGCGTCGACGACCACCGTGCCGCTCACCAGGCCTGCGAGCCACTCGGGGACGTCGTCCGGAGCGGGCATGTCCTGCTTGTAGTAACCGACGACATTGGTGGCGTCCCGATAGGGATGCAGTTCCGATTTGAGGCACCGGAGCACGAAGCCCTCGTAGAGGTAATTCTCGCCCCTGCGCCCCGGATAGACGGTGCCGTCGTTGAATCCCTGGTAGGCGTCACGCTGCTCGTCCTGCACATCGGGGCCTCCGAATCCGCGGATCAGGATCAGCGGGCGAGGACGGTCGGTCATGGAGATCACCCCTGGACACAGTCGTGCAATTCGGCCAAGCACCACTATGCGGACGATCACGCCCGGGCCCGCGCAGTATCGTTTCGACCGGCGTGTCCCGGGCGGGCCGCCCGCCGCGACCGCAGCGGGGTCGTTGCGTGATCAGGGTTCGTCCGGAGCGCCAGGCTGGTTCGGAGTCCTGCTGCCCGATCCGAGAGGAGTTCGCGGACGCCGTTGCCAGCTGTCCGCCCTGGTCACCGCGGCTGCGGCGAGTGTGCTGTCCGGCGCCCGGTCGCTCACCGCGATCACCGAGTGGATCAGCGACGCCCCTGCCTGGGCCTACAGGTCCCTCGGCTTCCCCCTGGACCCGCTGACCGGGACGGTGTCCGTCCCGCATCCCCATACCTTGCGCCGTCTCCTCGTCCAACTGGACGGCGACGCCCTGGACCAGGCGATCGGAGCCTTCCTCGCCGCCCGTACTACCTCAACGGGCCCCGGGCTGCGGGCGATCGCCGTTGACGGTAGGGCCCTGCGCGGCTCGCGCACCGCGACCACCTCGTACGTCACCCTGCTCGCCGCGATGGACCACGGTGGTCACGTCCTGGCCCAGCGCCAGGTCGCCGACAAGAGCAACGAGATCCCCGCCTTCCAGTCCCTGTTGGACAGCATCGACCTGACCGGCACGGCCATCACCGCCGACGCGCTGCACACCCAGCACGCCCACGGCACCCACCTCCGCACCCGGGGCGCCCACTACATCGCCCACGTCAAGGCCAACCATCCCGCCCTGTTCGACCGAATCCGCCGCCTGCCCTGGCGCGAGATTACGCTCGATCACCACGACCGCACCCGAGCTCACCACCGCCTGGAGATCCGGCGGCTGAAGACCGTCGCCTTCGCCCACCTCGACTACCCGGACGCATGCCAGGCCCTACAAGTCGTGCGCTGGAGGAAGGACTTCACCAGTGGCAAGCCCACCATCGAACGCGTCTACCTGATCACGAGCCTGCCGCCCGGCACGGCGACCGGCCCCCAGCTCGCGGCCTGGATCAGAGGGCACTGGAAGATTGAAAATCTCCTGCACCACGTCCGCGACCGCACCTTCCACGAGGACGACTCCATGATCCACGTCGGTCGCCTCCCACGCATCATGGCTGGCCTGCGCAACCTTGCCATAAGCGTCCACCGTCAGGACGGTCGCACCAACATCGCCGCCGCCCTCCGCTACACCGCCCGCGACTGCCGCAGATCCCTGACCGCCCTCGGCCTCACCGGATGAATCCGGACGAATCTCGATCATGCAAGGGACCCTGTCGGCACTCGCTGGGCAGTACCGCATCACGTCGCCAGGATCGCTGGTGAGCCCTCATCGAGACGGACGGGCGATGACTGACCGGGAGCGGCAGGCACTCATCGTGGTGACCAGCGCGTACGACGACCCCGAGCTCGGCGCGCTGCGGGCACCGACGGACGACGCCGAGGCGCTTGCGGAGGTCCTCGGCGATCCGGACATCGGGGGTTTCGAGGCGGAGGTGCTCACCGACCCTGACTCCCAGCGGCTGCGCATGAAGGTCGAGGACTTCTTCGCGGGACGCGAGACCCATCACACTCTGCTGCTTCACTTTTCGTGCCGCGGGGTGAAGAACGCGGCCGGCAAGCTGTTCCTCGCGACTACCGACACCCGACGCAACCGGCTCGCCTCCACGGCGGTGCCAGCCGAGTAAGTGAGCGGCACGATGCTGGAGAGCCGCGCCCAGCGGGCGGTCGTCCTGCTCGACTGCTGTTACGCGGGGGCCTTCGAGCGGGGCATGTTCGCCCGGGGTGATACGGACGCCCATGTGCAGGAGAGTTTCCAGGGCCTGGAGCGGACGGGCGGGCGGCGGGGCCGCGCCGTGTTCACTGCGTCGAGCGCCGTCCAATACGCCTTCGAGGAGGACCGCCCGGTGACCGGAGCGGACCCGCCCGGGGGACGCCGACCATCGCTGTTCACCGACTCGCTGGTGAAGGGCCTGCGCTCCGGCGACGCCGACCGGGACAGCGACGGCGAGATCGGCATGTCCGAACTGGCCGACTACGTCTCCGACCGTCTGGCGGAGCTGACGCCCCACCAGACACCTCAGCTGTGGCTGTTCGGCGCCCACGGCGGCGACGTCACCATTGCCCGTACCAGGCCCAGGGCCCCGACCGCCGTCCCGCTGCCCGACCGGCTGGGCAGTGCAGTGCACGCGGCGGGTCGCGAGGAGCGACTGTGGGCGATGGAGGACCTGGGCAGCTCCTGCTAGCGGGCGACGACGTGGGACTTGCCCTGTCGGCCCATACGGCCCTCGCCGGTCTGACCCACGACGACAGCCGCCGGGTCTCGCAGGCCGCCGAACGAGCCCTTCACACGGCGCACCCCCGGAGCGCGGCGGACTTCGTCGACCTGGGCACGGTCACTGCGGGCACGCCGGGTCCGCAGACCCTACTCACTCTGGAGGGCCCGCCGATCGTCCATGCCACCGTGGAGGCGGCGTCCGGGGCGCTCTGGCTGCGGGCGACCTGCGTGGCGGAAGGGGTTCAGGTGAGCGCGGAGGTGGCTGAACCAGGTCACTACGAGGCCGACGTGCTGGTGCGCACGGCGACGGGCGAACTGCCGGTGCACGTGGGCGTGGACGCGGTGCCGGCCCGCCGTCCGCGCTGGCGGGCGCAACGACCGGTGGCCCGGCCAGTGCGGGCGACGCCGGTCCGGGAGCCTTCGGTGCGAAAGACGCCGGTGCGGGCCCCGGCACCGCCGCCCGCGCCCGGCACCGCAACAGAGGAGCCGAGGCAGCGCCGTAACGCCTTCCGCGTCCTGCTCGACCCGCTGCCGCCTAGGCCCAAGACCTCGGAGCGGGAGCCACCAGAGTCGACGGCCCCGGCACCGGCGGCCGCCGCTGAGGCGCCGCCAGGAAGGGCCCGTGCCGCGTGGCCGGGTGCCGCTCTCCTGTGCTCCGCGTTCGTCCTAGCTCTGCTCGCGCTGGTCACCCCGATATTTACGACCGAGTACACCTCGATATTCGCGCACACCTTCGTGAACGCGCTGGGCAGGCTGGTCTTGATTGCGCTCTGCGCGGGCCTCGCCACGACCAGCGTGCTCGGAGCGCTCACCCTGCTCGGCTCCGCGCTCCCATCCCGGACGCCGGTGCTCGGCTGGCTCGCCTGTGTGACAGCGGCGACCATGGCGGGCGCAGGCTTCGTCTACAGCGAACTCAGCGAGTACGGCGACTACCTGACGCCGGGCGTGGGGGCGGTGGCACTCACGCTCACCTGGATCGTCGAGCTGTGGTGCTGTGTCGCCCTCTGGCGTCGCAGGCAACCCGCGTCGCCGACGCCGCCTCGCCGAGGTTAAAGCAGCCGGAGTAGAAGGGCCGGTCGGCGGCGATCCGGTCGATCGGCAGCAGCGTTCCGTCCAGGATCAGGTATGCCTTCATCGATGCGGCCCGTACTGCTTCGGCGAGCGTGGGGGCGAGTGCGGCCAGGAGTTCGACGGCCTCGGAAAGGTATCGGTAGGCGGTGGTGGTGCCGATCCCGAAACCGGCCGCGAGATGGGCGTAGGGCTGGCCGTTGCCCAGGTGGGTGAGGGTGAGCAGGGCCTGCCGCCCCGCGCTCAAGCGGCGCCGTCGAGTGCCGAGAGCGCGACGGTGTTCCCTCAGGCGGGCAGCGAGGAAGCGCAGGGCAGAGCTGCACCCGTCGACGCCGGACGGGTAGACAAGCATGTGAAGCCTCTGGTGGAGACGGTTCTCTTGGTCGAAAACCCATCTACCTGGGGCTTCATCCGTTTGTCAGGCCAACTGCCCAGCCCGCACAGGAGGTTGGAAAAGGCTCACTATCCG
Organism: Streptomyces sp. NPDC005303; assembly: GCF_040607335.1. NCBI lineage: Bacteria > Bacillati > Actinomycetota > Actinomycetes > Kitasatosporales > Streptomycetaceae > Streptomyces > Streptomyces sp. NPDC005303. Next base: position 46,218 of record NZ_JBEXGM010000037.1, read on the forward strand.
CGGGCTCAGGCGACCTGGGCGATCAAGGCCAGCGGCAAGGTGCCAGTAGGTGGTCCTGGCCCTGGTCCCCACGCTGGCGAGCGTGGTGGAGTTGGACGCGGCCGGTTCAGGTGGGGCGGCGGACGGCCTGTACGGCGGTGTCGTAGAGGTCGAACATCTCGGTCTGTCCGCCCAGGCGTACCCATTCCTCGTTGGCTGCCTGCAGGCAGATGATCGCTGCGGCTGCGATCGCGCGGGCTTGCAGGGTGCGGCGGTCGGAGTCGGGCAGCCGCGGCTCGATCAGCGGTGCGAACAGATCTTGCCAGCGGGCTTGCTTCTCGGCGTGTCCGGCGCGGAGGGAATCGTTGCCGAACAGCAGCGTGATGAACTCCAGACGCCCTTCGACTGTCATGTCGATCTCCTCGAGCGCCTGGAACGCCGCGCGCAGCGCCGTCCAGGCATCCTCGTCGGCCGGGCGCTCGGCGAGGCGCGCGGCGATCAGTTCGCCCTGTTCGTCCAGGCCGCTGAGCGCGAGGTCTTCCTTGTTGCGGAAGTAATTGAACAGGGTCCGCCGGGAGACGCCCGCGGCTGCGGCGACCTCATCGAGGGTCGTGTCGTCGAAGCCCTTGGCGGCGAACAGCTCGATAGCCGTCCGCGCCAGCAGTGATCGGACCACGGAGCGGGTTTGTTCCCGGATAGGGGCCGGTTTCTGAGTCATGCACCGATGGTACGTTGTTTCCTTCAGTGCATCTATTTGCACTCAGTGCAAAAGCGTGCGTAGAGTGAATGCCATGAGTGAAATCGACTACCGCCGCCAGACCGTCATCGTCACCGGCGCCAGTTCCGGCCTAGGCGCCGAATTCGCCCGCCAGCTGGCCCGCCGCGGCGCGAACCTCGTGCTGGTGGCCCGCCGGGCGGACCGGCTTGAGAGCCTGGCCGCCGAACTCACCCGCGCCCACGGCGTCACGGTGACCGCCGTCGCCCGGGACCTCGGCCTGCCCGACGCCGGCCGCACGCTGCGCGCCGAACTCGAGTCCCGCGGCATTTACGCCACCGGACTGGTCAACAACGCCGGCTTCGGCACCCACGACGCGTTCACCGACGAGGATCCCGACCGCCTGCAAAGCATGATCGCGCTGAACGTCAGCGCGCTGGTCGACCTCAGCCGCGCCTACATCGACCCGCTGTCCTCCGCCGACACCGGCGTCTTGATCAACGTCGCAAGCCTGCTGGGCTTCCAGCCGACTCCCTACCTGAGCGTCTACGGCGCCACCAAGGCCTTCGTCCTCAGCTTCACCGAATCGCTGTGGGAGGAGACCCGCGGCACCGGCCTGCGCGTCCTGGCCGTGTGCCCCGGCGCCACCCGGACCGAGTTCTACGACGTCGCCGGCAGCCAGTCCGCCGACTACGGCACGAAGCGGGCCGCCCCCGAGCAGGTCGTGACGATTGCCCTCGACACGCTCGACCGCCGATCCGCGCCCCCGTCGGTGATCACCAACGGCCGGTCGCTCGCCCTCGCCGGCAAGCTCCTGCCGCGCCGCTCGATGGTCCGGCTCATGGGCTGGATGGCCCGCCGCCAGCGCCCGCAGCACTCCGTCGCCGGCACAAACAGCTAAGAACGCCGTCATGACCGTCACCGACGTCACCAGACAGCCCACCGACGCGGAGCGCTTCAATCACATCCTCCAAGCTCAGCGCGCCGCCTACCTCCGCGACGGAGCGCCCTGCCTGGTGCTCAGCCCGAGCGGCGACATCGAGCACCAAAACGCACTACCACCCATGCAGCGGCCAGGGCCTGGCCGAGGCGAACACCTCCGCAGGGAAGCCACCGATGGCTGATCACACCCTCGTTCTCGTCACCGGCGCAGACGGCATGGGCCGCCTCGTCACCGAGCGGCTGTGCGCGCAGAGCGTGCCGGTCCGCGTCCTGATCCGCCGCGAGGACGACCGCGCGGCCGAGGTGCGGGCATGGGGCGCCGAGGTCGTCACCGGGGACCTGACCCGGCCCGAGACGATGGCGGCCTCTTGAAGGACGGCGTCGCCGCGCATCCACATCGCCCGGCGGTGGTCGCTGGCGGTGCAGGCGAGAGCGGTGACGGCCTCCAGGCAGTCGCGGCGGTTCGCCTCGCCGTGGCTGACGCGTACCGACCGTTCGGCGGCGCGCTCCTGGAACCGGCCGCTGACGATCGAGCCGCGGACGTTACTCGTGACGACAGGGCGAAACGGACACGCCTACGGCCCTCAGCTCGCTGTCGCGTACACGATGAGGTTGTCGACAGGGTGCCCCTGCGCGTCGAAGTCGCCGTCGCACGTGATGAGCCGTAGAGCACGTTCCTGGGTCGGCCCGTAGACCTTCTCCGTCGGGAAGGCGTTCTTGGCGACGCTCTCCGTGGCCGTGACGGTGAAGTGTAGGGCTTTTCCCGTCTTGTCGGTGACGGTGATGTCCGCACCCTCCTTGATCTTCTTCAGGTCGTGGAAGACGGCCTCGCCGAAGCGGGTGTCGTTGTGGCCGATGATGACGGCCGCGCCGATCTCACCGGGCACCGCACCGCCCGTGTACCAGCCCGCGGTCATCCCCTCCTCGGCCGGCGGGACCTGGACCGTCCGGTCCGTGTTGAGGCCCAACTCCATCAGCGAACTGGTGATCCCAACGGAGGGAACGGCCACCTCGGCAGGGGCCGCCGGAGCGTCGGCCGCAGGCCGCTCGGACTTCGGAGCGCCCGACGCGGCGGCGGGGGCGGTGGGGGCGACCCGGACCGTCGGGTCGGGGCCGGACGAACAGCCGGTGAGCAGGGTGACGAGGGTCAACAGGGTGAGGGTCGCGAGGCGGGCCCGGGACAGGGCCGGACGGTGTGCAGGGGGCAACTCGGGCTCCAGAACAGGGTGCGAGGGTTCGCCGGAACGCACAGGGCGCCGCCTGGTGAAGGGCGGCGCCACCGTTTCGTACGAGAGGTCGCGCTGCCGGGTCAGCCTTCGCGGCGGGCGGTGGTGCGGCGGCGCAGTACGTAGGTGCCGGCGCCCGCGAGCAGCAGCGCGCCGGTGGCCGAACCGATGAGCGTGCCGGTGTTGTCGTCCTGGGCGGGGGCCTCGCCCGCGGCGACACCGCCACGCGGGTAGTCCTTGCCTCCGGCCTTCTGGGCTTCGGCGGCCTTGCGGGCCCTGTCCTCCTTGAGCGTCCTGGCGTCCTCGGCCTTCTTCCTCGCCAGGGCCTCCTTGTCGCCCGGGGTCGAGTCGGTCGCGCCCGGCGTCGGAGTCGGGGCGGTGGCGAAGGCCGCGGTAGCCGGGACGAGCAGCGCGCCGGCCGCGACGCCGGTCAGGACAGCGATACGCAGCGGGCGCAGGGTGAGACGGCGGGACATGTGAGGGCTCCAGTTCCAGCCCGGCTTGGTCGTTCCTGGTTGCCGATCCGCACCAGGTTCCGGGCATGGCTTCACCCTGACGGCCACTTGTGAGGAAACTGTCAGAGCGCTGTCGTCATCCCATCAGGGTCGACCGGTGCCCTCCGGCTTCCGTGCCTCGGCTGTCGGCAGCCGCAGGGTGAAGGTGGCCCCTTCCCCCTCCGTGCTCGCCACGTCCACCGTGCCGCCGTGGGCCTCGGCGAGCTTGAGGACGATCGCCAGGCCGAGGCCGCTGCCGCCGGTGCTGCGATTGCGGGACTTCTCCGCCCGCCAGAAACGGTCGAACACGTACGGGAGGTCGCCCGCCGGAATGCCACTGCCGGTGTCGGACACCTCCACGGCGAGCTCGTCTCCCGGGTCGGTGACGTACCGGCGCAGGGTCACCGTGCCGCCGGCCGGGGTGTGGCGCACCGCGTTGGAGAGCAGGTTGCTGACGGTCTGCCGCAGCCGTACGGGGTCGGCGTCGAGGAGCGGTGGGTGAGGGGTGCCTGGCGGCGGTGTCAGGACCGTGAGGATGACGCCCGCCGTCTCGGCCAACCCCTGGTGCGCGGCGGCGACCTGGCCGAGCAGCTCGTCGATCCGTACCGGCTTCCGGTGCAGCCGAAGGGCGCCCGCGTCGGCCGCGCCCAGGTCCTGGAGGTCGCTGATGAGGTGCTGGAGCTGCACCGCCTCCTCCAGGAGCGAGGAGACGAACGCGGGGTCCGGCACGGCCAGTCCGTCGTGGGCCGCCTCCAGCCAGCCCCGGATGTTGCTCAGCGGCGTCCGTAGCTCATGGGCGACATCGCTGACCATCACCTTGCGCTGCTCCTCCAGGCGGGCCCGGTGCGCGGCCATGTCGTTGAAGGCCGCCGTCAGCCGTCCGATCTCATTGTCGGAGACGACGGGCACGGGCACCGGCGTCGCGTCCAGGCCCTCCCGCATGCGCTGGGCGGCGCCGGTGAGCGCGTGCAACGGGCGTACGAGCCTGGCTCCGGCGAGCACCGAGGCGCCGACGGTGAGGGCGAGGACCAGGGCGGTGACACCGGCGATGCGTGCGGTGTTGGCGCGGGAGAGGTCGAAGCCAGGCACGCCGGCGGCACCGGGGCCGTCGATGAACAGGAGTGCGGACTCGGCGACATATCCCGTGAGCTGTTCCCGGCGGGCGCTTTCGACACAGTTGGCCACGGCCCGGTCGTACGCGCTGTCGCGGATCTCGGCGGGGGCGTAGTCGAGTGCGCCGCCGGAAGCTGCTTTGCGTTCGGCCGTCGCGGCGTCCTCCGCCTTCTTGGCGGCCAGGGCCTTCGCCTCCCGATCGCTGAGGCCGTCCTCGGCGCCGGAGACCGCGTCGTCCCGCCGGTACGCGTAACTCCGGTCCCAGGACAGGTCCAGGTTCAGTTTCACGGCGGTGCGACCCTGCCGTTTCAGACAGGCGTCAGCCAGTTGGTTGAGGGCGCTCAGGGCCTTCCGCTCGGTCGCGGTGGGACCGACCGGGTAGGACGCAAAGCACTTGGCCTCCATGTCACGGTCGGTGACGCTGTCGGTCCCCCCCTCGGTCTCGTCGCTCACGAACTGGACGCGGGGCCGTCCGCCCGGGCTCTCGACGACGTCGGCGGCGATACCCATCTGGCTGAGGCACTCCACCCTCCCGGCAGCGGCCTTCCGCAGTGCGTCGTGTTCCTTCGCGGGCAGCCGGAAGGGCCCCACGGCCCGTGGATCGACGCGGTCGGCGCCGGCCTTGGCCGCGTCGGGCACCAGCACGGTGTCGACGGAGCGTGGATCCACGACCGCCGAGGCCTGCTGAGCGAGCAGATCGTCGGACGAACCGCCGCCCGCTGAGCGCGAGTCGGCCGAGTCCACGATCGGGCGTCGGCCCGGCGTGGTGAGCACGATCCGGCGCCCGGACTCCTGGGCCAGATCTCGCACCGTGGTGTCGACGCCGTCCCAGTCGGGGTGGGTGGCCGCGTAGCCGAGGAGGGTGTTGTAGATCTTCGCGTCGGACTTGAGGTTCTGCCCCTGCTCCTGGCGGATCGCGACGGAGGTCGTCTGCACGGCCAGCCAGGCAGTCGCGGCGACCGAGCACGAGGCCACCAGCGCCGTCACGGTCAACAGCCGCCCCGCCAGGCTCTTGCGCAGCGGCAGCCGGGCGGCCCCCGCCGCACCTCCCCTGTCAGGACGACGCATGGCGCACGTTCTTCGCGGGGTCCGTGAGTTTGTAGCCGACGCCGAAGACGGTGATGAGGCGGGCCGGCCGTCGTGGGGCGCGCTCGATCTTCTTGCGCAGGTTCATGACGTGCACGTCGACGGTCCGGCCGCTGATGTACTTGTCGAAGCCGTGCAGCTCGTCCAGGAGCCGTGCCCTGGTGAAGACCCGGCCGGGCTCGGCCGCCATCGCCGCGAGGATACGGAACTCACCGGGCGTGCACTCGACGGGCGTCCCGGCGACCGACACCTCGTGCCGCGAGGGATCGACCCTGAGCGCGCCGACCGTCAACACCCCGTCGTCCGGGGCCGCTTCCGGCTCCGAGGCGGGAGCGGGGGCGGGTACGGTCGCCGGAGCCGGGCCGGGGTCGCGCCGGTTACGGCGAAGCAACGTCCTTACCCGGGCGGTGAGTTCACGCGGACTGAACGGCTTGGTCATGTAGTCGTCGGCGCCGAGGTCGAGGCCGAGCAGCAGATCATCCTCGGTGCTGCGGGCCGTCAGCATCAGCACCGGCACCTCCCGGCGTTCGGCGCGCAGGATCCGTACGACGTCGAGACCGTCGGCCCCGGGCATCATCACGTCGAGGACGACCAGGTCGGGTTCCTGGTACCGGACCGTCTCGAGAGCCGTCCGGCCGTCCTCGACGACCGTGACGGCGTGACCCTCGTGCTCCAGGTAGCGGCACACCAGTTCGGCCTGCTTCGCGTCGTCTTCGGCGACCACAATGTTTGCGCACACGCCGCAGATCGTAGCGACCGCCGGCGCCGGGAGGTCGGAAGTGTCCTTACCGTGAGGGCGGTTCGGTGGTGGACAGGCGAGGGTGCCGGGCTGCCGTCGAGCGTTCCGTGACGTCGAGGAGCAGCTCGGCGAAGAGGGCGTCGCCCCACCCGAACCACGGGCGGGTGAAGGTCGCGGGGTCGTCGACGTGGAAGCTCTCGTGCATGGAGCCGGTGCCCCCGTCACGCCGACCCGAGACGGCAAGCCCAGCACCGTCACCGGACCGACAACGCAACCTGGACCTACACCTACGACCTGTTCGGCCGCACCGTGAAGACCGTAGACCCGGACAAGGCCACCACGATCACCAGGTATACGGAGCTGGACCAGCCGCGCTCCGCATCGGTACGGCGTTGCTCAGGTCTCTCACGCCTTCAGGTAGTCGATCATCCTGCTGAGCGTGTCAGTGTTGTCCTTGACCTTGCCAAGCGCGATGTTGCAGTCCATGCAGAGCAGCCCGCGGTGATGCCCGCGGGCATGGCAGTGATCGACGTTGGCGTCGCCCATCCGGAAGTTGGCGGGGTCGACCTTGCTGAAGGGGGCCAGGCATGTGGCGCAGGCATTGTCCTGGTCCTTGAGTATCTGGGCGATGTCCCCGAACGTCAGGCCATAGGCCTTCTTCAGGTTGCCCTTCGCGTTCTTGATCCGGACGCATTCGTTGCATATGCGGCCCTCACCGCGGTTCTTGAAGCCGAACAAGGCGTACGCGTGGCCTGATCGGCACTGCGTATCGCCCTGGCGATAAGGCTTGTACGGCACCGTCTCCGGGTCTATCCCGCGTGAACGCAACTTCGAGCCGCGCGTGCAGCGCCGGCAGCTCCGGGCGCCTGTCCTCGGGTTTACGTAGGCGATGTTGTCGTTGCCGAACTCATGCCCGTTTGCGCACCTGTCGGCCAGAGTGGCGTTGCCGGTAGCCCGATCACTTCTGGCCTTCACGAAGGCTCGGCTTCCCAGGTTCCGCCACAAGGCTGCGTGCTCGTGATGGACGCACAACAAAGCGTTCTCGCAGTTGCGTGTGACTGTCTGTCCCGAGGTGAGCGGCGTGCCGGAGTGGTGCTCGAACACCCAGCGCTGAACGTAGACGAGCGGGTTCTCGCCTGCCGCGTAGCGGTCACCGTCGTAGTACAGCGGGCGGCCGTCTTTGTCCGTCATCCCCTTCCAGACCAGGCATCCCGAGTCCGTGCGCTCTACGGTCTGCAGCACCACCTCGATGCTGATCGGGGGTCGGGGGCCGCCCCTCTCAAAGGTTCCGTGCTTCCGGAAGTAGCGGTAGCAGGCTTGGCACCTCGTGCCGCCCATCCGCGTCGCGGGCTTTCCGTCACCGGAGGCGCACAGCTTTGACATGGTGAGGATCAGAGCACAAGATCACGTCCGAGAGCAAGCCAAAGACTGCTAACCGGACATGAAGTCCCCATAGGACATACCGTGCCGAGGTTGAGGCCCGAGGGCCCCAGCTCCGGGCTCCCGGACGGGACGACCAGGCGCCTGGAGCGCTCAACCTGCCAGCTGCAGCGCTCAGTCACACACCAGCGCCCAGGCATGGTTTGCGTACGGGCGGCCTTCGGTGTGGGGGACGCGCCCGGTGGAATGCCGCACTGGAGGCGCTGGCCGCGGCTGACACCCCTGAAATCCGCCCCCAGGACGGCGGTTGGGCCCGAAGGAGCCGCCTGGATGACCAACGTCAGGGCGGAGCAGGCGGAGATGGCCTCGCGCCCGCTGAGGGTCCGGACAGGAGCGGCCTTGACGCGGCCTCCGCTCGGTTCTTCGCTCCCTTGGCCTAGCGAACCAACTCCCGCTGGAGGGTTTGGGTTTGTTCTCCGCCTTGCGTAGGTAGCGCGGACCGTCGATCTTGCCTTCCGTCGGACGGGACGGCGAACGCCGAGGGCTGGAATCGATACCATCAACGGTGTCCAGGCAAGGCAGAATCCCGGTTCGGTGTCCACGACAGAGTCGATTCCGCCCAACTTGAAGCGTCAAGGTCCCATCTGAGCGAGAGTGGGATACGCTCGACCTGCGGGGGGCGGCGGGACGCGTTAGATCATGAAGGATCCGGAGATCACGCTGCTACCTATGTCCTATAGGTCGATCGTCCGGAGAAGCCTTCGTGCGGATCTTCTTAAGTCACACCACGCGAAACAAGCCGCTCGTTCGTGAAGTGCGCAGCGGCCTGCCCGAGCACATCAATGCATGGATCGATGAGAAGGATCTTCTGGCCGGTGACTCCATCCAGAACATGATCCGCAATGCCATTCAGACCGACACGGATTTCCTGGTCGTTTTCGTCGACGACTCCGTGCCCAAGTCGACATGGGTGGCCAAGGAACTCGAATGGGCGCGAGCCGAGGAAAACAGGCTGGGACGTCCCTTCATCATCCCGATCATCATCGAGGACGCAGAGCTCGGTGACCTCGACTGGCTGCGCGAACGCCTCTTCTTGCGCTGCCACGGCTACACCGAGGCCGACACCAACCGTCTTGCCAACGAACTCTCCTCTGCGCTGTTTGGCTGGCTCAGCCGGGACATCGAACGTCTTCGGCGGCCGCCCGAGCCGGATGCCAACGACCTGGCCCTGCTCGGCCGCGCAGACGAACTGCTCCAGGCGACGGCCCAGCGGGTGCGCGCCGTCGTGCTCCCGCATCGCAAGTCCAACCCGATGCAACTAGGTATGCTGTTCGACCGGCTTGTCTCCACTGGTCAGGTTCCGCTGTCGTCTCCCAAGGACCTGCACGACATCCTCTTCCGGCTGCGTGAGCGCAAGTTGCTCTCGGGAGTGACCATCGCCGGGGGCCGCATCTACGTGGAGGAGGAGCACCTGAGCTGGCGGCTGCAGGAGTCCCTCGCCGCCAAGCAGGCGATCGCCGAGTTCGCCACCAACTTCATCGTCGACGGCAACGTAGTGTTCGTGGACGGCGGATCCACCGCGCTGCACGTGTGCAAGAACATCTGTCGCAACCTGCAGTTCCATGCCTGGGAGTCGCTGACCATCGTCACCAACTCTCCTCCAGTGGCGGCAGAGTTCGCGCTCCTGGCCAACGAACTCGGGTTGGACGACTATGACACCCGGCTCCAGGTTTTCTCGGTGGGAGGCCGGATGCGGATGAACGCGGCCACCGTGGTGGCGCTGGACGGCGCCGAGAGCACCATTCCCGCACTTGCCGAACACCTGGGTGGCTTCGACATTGCGCTGTGCGGGACCAACGGAATTCACTGGCCCGGCGGATGTACCACCACCTCGGCCGCCCAGGCGCAGGGCAAACGGCTGGCTCTGGAGAACTCCAGGCGGCGCGTCATCATGGCCGACGCGTCGAAGTACGACGTGAAGCAGGAGATGATCTTCGCCGGGTTCGACATGGGCCTGGAGATCATCACCGCCCCCGGCGGAAACCGGGGCATCGTCGAAGATCTCTCATCGAAAATGGAGGGGACGGGGTCCACGATCACCCTGACTCCGTGAACCCTGCGCCTTTTGAACGGCGGCGGCGCCACGCCGCCGCTGCATCACCTCGGCCGGGAAGAAAGAGGGGGACTTCTTGACATCACGTGAAGATGAGGCTGCGGCGGAGATTCTCGCGACCGGGTTTGCATGGGTACGGTTAGAGCCGTCCGAGGCCGACCTGCTCCGGTCGGCTCTTGCCGGCGGGCGGGCGTTCTTCGCCCTCCCCGAATCGGTCAAGGCCCAGCACGTGTCGGAGGACATGAACCACGGCTACCGTCCGATGGGCCAGGAGTACTCCGTCTCTGCGGAGCGCCCGGATCTCAACGAATGCTTCGCCCTGTGGAGCGACCGCAGCGACATGGTGCCCGGCGCGGATCGTCTGGAACTGCTGCTGGAGGCATGGGCCGCCTATCGGACCATCCTCGACGACATCGTGGAGGGGGTCGTCACGCGCCTGGCCCGCCACTTCGGCGGTGCATGCGCTCCCGCCTTCCGCCGCGCGTCGTATCTGCAGATGAACAACTACTGTGCCGCCCCGGCGCAGCGAGACCTGCTGCAGGACCTCCACGAGGACGGGCACTTGGTGACGGTGCACTACGCGTCGGGCCCAGGGCTGGAGGTGCGACTCGACGGCATGATCAAGCCGTTGGAGGCCGCAGACGAGTCCGTCCTGCTGATGCCCGGCTCAGTCATGACAGGACTCACGTCCGGGGCCATCCAGCCGCTGTACCACCAGGTACGCGACCTGGCGGTACCCGACCGCGTTTCCCTCATGTACTTCGTCAACCCCTCACTCGACAAACCCGTCCACCCGTGGTCGGGCGAGCCGGACACATCGGTCGATCTGCGCGACGCCATCCGATCGCGTCCGTTGGCCTTCGGGCTGCCGCATGTCCCCGACCTCTGAGAAGATGACCGTCCTCGTCGTCACTTCGGGGGACGGGACGGGACTCAACTTCGTACGCAGCTTGAAGAGAGCCGGCGGCTACCGGCTCGTCGGCCTCGACACATCCATCGAGGACTACGTGAGCAGCGAGGCCGACGAGCGCTTCCTCGTCGCCGCCGGGCCGGCGGAACAGTTCCTGGACACGGTGAACACCATCAGTGCCCGCTGTGGCGCCGACCTCGTCTACGCAGCCGACACCAACGAATGGCTCGAGCTCCTCTCGCGGCGACGGGAGTCGGTGAATACTCCGACGTTCCTGCCTGACCACGATGATCACGTGCGGGCAGAGGACAAGTGGCATACCTACCAGTGCCTGTCCGACGCCGGGCTACCAGTGCCGGACAGTGTCCTGGTGAGGGACGGAGCAGACCTGGACCGGGCGTTGAGGAGGCACGGGGCGATCTGGCTGCGCCGGACCAGGGGATCGGGCGGTGCCGGCTCCCTCGCCACCGACGCGTCGGCACTCGCGCATGCTTGGGTGGAGAGCGCAGGTGGATGGGGCCAGTTCATGGCGGCCGAGCGCCTGTCGGCCCGCACGGCAACGTTTAGCGGCGTCTGGTTCGACGGAGAACTCGTCGCCAGCCAGTTGCGTGAGCGTACTGCCTGGAAGTATGCACACCTCGCGGTGTCCGGCGTCACCGGCATCACCAGCGGTCAGCGAACCCTCTGGGACGAGGAGTTGCACGACCTGGCAGTCCGCAGCGTCCGCCAGACCATGTCCCGGCCACATGGCGCAGTCGGCGTCGACTTCACGTACGGCCAGGACGGCGCACCCTACGTCACCGAGGTTCAGCCGGCCCGGTTCTACTCGTCGATGGAGTTCCTGGCTGCTGTCGGAATCAACCTTCCGGACCTCTACTGCCGCTTGGCAGCCGGGGCGGAATTGCCCGTCGGCCGGCCACTCATCAACCCGATCAGATCGTCCTTCTACTGGTTCAAGGCGGTCGACAAGCTGCCCGTTCTGATGACACAGCAGGAGTGGGAAGCCATTGATCGCCTGGTCTGACGTCACGGCCGCGGAGGTGGAGCGGGCCTGCGCGGAGGGCCGCCTCATCACCGCCGGGCCGCTGAACAACACGTACGCCGTCACGCTGAGGCGCCGCCCGGTGTTCATACGACATCGCGTCGTCCACGACCTCGAATACGGGCAGACGTTCGCCGCGGAGAGGTTCGTCTACGGTCTGCTCGGACCGTCCGTCAACGTCCCCCGGCTGTTGTTCTTCTGCGAAGGCGGAGAGGAGTCAGCGTACGCGGGTTTTGAATACCTGGTCGAGGAGCCGACAGACTGGTCGGCGCCCTCTTCGCTGACCGGCCTGGCGACGGTCCTGGCAGCCGTGCACGAAGTGACCGGCCAGCGCCTGGGCAATGCTGACGGAGGCGTAGGAGCAGGAACGGACGTCGTGCCGTTCCTCCGTGACCTGTTCGAGAACGAACTTCAACGGGCTCCCAGCGAGCTGCTGCGAGAAGTGGGAGACGACCGGCTGCGGGGCTGGATCGGCGAGACGGAAACGCTGTTCGAGGGGGAGCCCGTGACACTGTGCCATGGAGATGTGCGCGATGCCAATATCGTCACCGACCAAGCCGGCCGTAACTGGCTGGTGGACTGGGAAGCGGCCCGTTTCCGTGTCCCGGCTGCGGATTTCAACCAGATGCACTACGACTGGTTGACGGCCTCTCAGGAGAAGGCAGTGCTCGAACACTACATGGAACTGACCGGCCGTGACCTGAACCTCTTCGCCCGGCAGATCCGTTCCCTACGCATACTCTGGCATCTTCGTACGATGAATTTCTATCTTCTGGTTCACCGTCAGTCGTTTACTCAGCAGCACCGTCACCGCAGGCTGCTCAACGAATTGCTGCCCTGCTGACCCCGCTCTTCAAGAGGAAAAAAATGCGAATTCTCGTCCTAGGCGGAACAAATTTCATCGGCCGGCACATCGTGGAGACACTCGCCGATTCCGCACACGTCACGATCCTCAACCGCGGCACGCAGAACGTCCCCCGTGACGGAGTAACCCGACTCACCGCCGACAGGACGGACCCGGACTCGATCGCCCACGTGCTGACGCACGGGTTCGACGCCGTGGTGGACGTCTCTGGCACTGAACCCGAGCACATCACCACGACTGCGCCCCTCCTGCGCGCCCTCGGCGTCTCCCGTTACACGTTCATCAGTTCCGGCTCGGTGTACGACAGCAGAACGACGCAAGCCCCCTTTGCGGAGACGTCCACGATCACGGGCGACCCGGTCTGGGGAGAATACGGCCGGGCCAAGGTGGAATGCGAACGGCTGCTCAGGGGCTGCGGATTCGAGGAGCTGACCGTTCTCCGGCCGCCGTACGTGTACGGGCCGGGCAACAGCGAGCCCAGGGAGCAGTTTCTGTGGAGCCGGCTCCTACGGGGCAAACCGATCTTCGTACCAGGTGATGGATCCACCACCATCCAGTTCTGCCATGTCTCCTACCTGGCCGAAGTGGTGTCGGCCGCCTGCCGTGGCCTGCTCGAGCCGGACGTCTACAACGTCGGCGACGACAGCGGGATCAGCTTCGACGCCTACATCGCAAATCTGGCCCGAGCAGCAGGTGTACCGGTGTCGGGCGTATCGCACGTCCTGGATCCCACCATCCCGGCACGCGAGTACTTCCCGTTCCGCAACTACAGCATGGTGCTGCAAACCAGCAAGATCGCGGCCGCCGCTCACATGGTCGCCGGCATTCCCCTGGAGACGGGCCTCGCAACAACCTTCGACTGGTTCCGGGAGCACGATCCCCTCGCCTACGATCCGACGCCGCGTGAGAGGGAGCTGTCTGATCAATTCGACGTCACGCATTCTTGAATCCATCAGCGTTCTCGGCATACCGCAGGAATTCCACTCGGATATCGCCCGTGCCGTGCTGGCCGACCTCGACAATCCTACCGAACTGCCCGAGGAGGGCCCATGGATCGATTGCCTTCATTTCCACGTCTACTCGAATTCGGTCGTGCGCAGGGCGATAGGATACGATCATGCACTGGACTCGTTCAGCTGACGTAGTCATCGTCGGCATGGGCATATCCGGAGGCCCGGTCATCGACGAAATAGTCGGGAGCCACTCGGGCTGCATCGAGATAATCGACCGCGGGGATGCCGGCGCGGACTGGCTGGGGAAGTCGTTCGACGAGCGTGTCCTGTCCCGAAGTCCGGGGCTGTCCATTCCGGTGCGGGACGACTGGGTAGAGTTCCGTGACAGCGAGGGTCGGCTGTCACGGCTGCAGAAATGGTGGTCGGCGCGACCGGCCGGCGGCGGCAACTGGCTCTGGTACGGCCAACTGTCGCGGTTCCAGGCAAGCGACCTGCGGATGCCAGCCCTCCTAAGGGACGTGCCCCGGCACACCGCCCGCGACTGGCCACTGTCCTACAACACGCTGGTCGGCCACTACCGGCCAGTGGAGGAGATGCTCCAGCCGTACGGATCGTCCTACGGAATGGCATCCACCCAGTACGCGACAGTCGAGTGCGAGACCTTCGTCGAACGGCCCGAGGCCAGCGACTTCGAGCGGCAGATGATCGACCGGCTCTCGCACACAGGCCTGCACCCCTATGTCGGACAGACGGTTCTGGGCGGGCGGGCCTACGACGTTCACCCTGTTGATCCGATGGCGCTGGGGTCGGACTGCGCCGTCCCCGGGCCGCTTCGGCTCCGGCGGACCTGGCTGGGCCTGCTCAGGGAACGCCTCGACAACGCAGCCAACGTGAGGTTGACCGGAAGAACCGTAGTGACCAGGCTCCTCACGGAGCGAGGCGACGTCCGCGGCGTCGAGACCGTCACACTCGACAAGGACGGTACAGCCGTCACCGAGCGGATCAGCGCTCCGCTCGTCGTGCTGGCATGCGGGGCACTGGAGACAACGCGGATCCTGCTGATGTCAGACCTGCCGAACCGGCACCAGCGGCTGGGAAGATCGTTCACCCTCACCCTGGAGCGGGTCGCGTACCTCCTGACCGACATCCCGCGCAGCACCCGCCAACTCGACATACGCGCCGGCCTGTTCGCCAACGTAGTGGTCAAGGACTTCTACCAACCGGCCGGGGCGAAGTCCCCAGTGAAAGGAGGAAAGTTCGCGCTCTACGACGGATACGCCGCAGAACTGCCCTACCGCCACATCCGCAACCTCGGCCTGACCGGTCGGTCCCTGGCCAAATTCCTCGACGCAGAACGAACTCACTACACCGCCAAGGTCAGCTTCAAGGGCGAATCAATACCGTGGGACGGAAAATGGGTGGAACTGGGCTCCACCCGCAACCTCTTCGGCTTGCCGGTCCCCAGAATCTGCTACACGCCACACCCCCACGACACGGCCGTGGCTGCCTTCGCTGAGCGTGTCATCCACGCATTCGCCAGGCAGCTCAATGCCACAGATCGCGTACTGCAGCCCACTCCGCAAGGACATGGACTGGTCAGCGCGCACCACCATGGGGGAGCCGTCTTCGGCACCGATCCCCGCCACGCAGTGCTGGACGCCAACGCTGAATGCTTCGAGGCGCGCGGTCTGTTCGTGGCCGACTCGTCCGTCATGCCCACCTCGGGAGCAACCAACTCCAGTCTGACCGCGATGGCATTGGCGCATCGGCTCGGAAGGTTTTTGGCGCTGCGGTCGGGCCGTCCAACGGACAACGCGGTCCCTAGCGGGGGAGACTCCGGCCGAGCCCATTCAATTCCGTCGCAACGCACCGACCACCAGAGGATGGACACGATGGACAACGCCGCCGGTGCCACCCTTCCGCCGGACGGGTCGCCGATCGCTCTAGCCGGTTTCGCCGACCTGATCGACCACTACGACGCCTTCGTATTGGATCAATGGGGAGTGCTTCACGAAGGCAACCGGCTCTTCGACGGGGTCCTGCCGTTCCTGACAGAGATGGCCCGCAGAAACAAGGAGGTGATGATCCTCACCAACTCCTCCAAGTCCTCGATCCGTAATGTCCGTCGTTTGGAGACACGTTTCGGACTGGACCGCAGCCACTATCGGGCCCTCATCAGTTCGGCGGACCTTGTACACGACTGGGTGGTCGGGACGTACCCGATCGAAAATCTGCGGACTCCCTCCACGGTCTTCGTGTGCGCGGACGAAGGAGACGAGCAACTTCTCGACGGGACAGGTGTGACGGTCGTCGACGACGTGGCACAGGCCGACGCGGTCCTGATGCTGAGCCTGCCCGTGACGGACACCCCGGACCAGCACCGGCACTGGATGACGGAGGCGGCACGGGCAGGGCTGCCGCTGGTGTGTCCCAGCAATGACCTGCACACCGTCCGCCCCAGCGGCGTGTATGGAGGGATGGCCGGGGTGATCGGCGGCTACACGGCGCTGGGCGGCGTGTGCCACAACCTCGGAAAGCCGAGCCCTCACGTATTCGCCGTCTGTGCCCGGCAGATGGCGACGGCTGACCCCAGGCGGATCCTCATGGTCGGAGACCAGGTCGCCTCCGACGTGGTGGGAGCCCAGAGCCAAGGCTGGGATACCGCCCTGGTCAAAACCGGTGCCGGGCAACTGGCTTCGGAGCTCAGCGCGGTTCGCCCCGATTACGTGATCGAGGAACTCCGCCTGTAGAGCGCCCGGGAGTACGCATCACACCGATGTCCGGAACGGCAGTGTATTGGTTCTCTTGAGCCGGATGCATGCACGACGTCGTTCAGCCGGCCCTGCTCACTCCCATCGGGCTACCGGGAGTGGTCGAGGGCCAATGGTGTGTCACGCTGACCCATCTACGATCTGATGCATCGACAGGTGCAGGGGGACATATGCGGCCGAAGCGACTGAACGTCAGGATCACCATTCCGTTCCTAGGGGAGATCGGCGGTGAGTGGGAGCCTGACGATGCCGAGCGGAGGGCTGCCTGGGAGCTCTACGTCGAACTCGTCACGCGCGTTTCCGTCGCTCCCTTAGGGGAGGACGAGGGCTCCGCACGTGAGGCACTGACCTCCATGCATGCCCTCTTCGCGACGGTCCGCGACATCCTTAAACGGTACGGACCTGATGTGGCTCCACCCGGGGCGCACAACGAGGTGTCGTTCGGAGTCCTCGCCATCACCGTGCTCAACGGGGCGATACGGCCTGTCCTCAACAAGTGGCATCCGCGGCTCACGGCCTGGGAGAACTCCGCACCAGCTGCCCGTTCCTCGGTTGAGCACGAAAATACCTGGCAGGAGATCGGCGCCCTCCGGGCGGCTCTCGAGTCGCTTCGTCAGGTTCTGCAGCAACTGGCCTATGTGCTTGGCGATGTGGCAGGCGCCGGAGACTTGATCGCGACACCCCAGAACGTCTCCGCCCTGCCGTCTCAGCCCCCCGCCCAGCAAGGATCAGTCGTCCCGTAATCGAGCAATCATCGCGCACTCGGCCCCAATATCCACGCATGGTGGAGTCGCTCCGGTCCCAGGACCGGACCGATACGGGGTTCCCCGACCACGAGCCGGGCGAGGCATCCCTCCGCGAGGGTTGCGTACCTTGGCGGACGGAGCTCCTCGGGTGCACTCCGAAAGACGGCGGCCGGGCTTGATGTAAGCCTGGTGCATCGTGGAGGAGTAGGCGGGTGACGGCTGCGGTGGCCGTCGGAGGCTAGAACCTGGTTGGGTCCGGCGTGAGCGTGAGGTAGAGGCCTCCTTGGCTGCTCCAGACCATGCTGGAGCCGTCTGGGGCGAGGTGAATGTCCAGGATACGGGCGCCCAGACTCAAACGGCTGATGGGACGGGGATCGGTGCCGTCCGCCCGGCTGCGGCACAGTAGGACGTCGCCGTGGCGGTCGCCGGACGCGATCAGGATGTCCCCTGTGCGGTGACGGACACCGGCGATCGCGGTGATCGGGTGCGTGTGTCCTGCCGGCCAGCGCTCCGCGACGCCAGCGCGGTCGCTGAGCGGTGTGAGGAAGCCGAGCGTGCCGTCGACGGCGTTGGCTGTGAGCAGCAGCGGGTCCTCCAGACCGGGGTCGATGACGGCCACATGCGCGTCGCCGCCCAGAGCGCTGCTGTCGGCGGGCAGTTGCTGGAAAACGCCGTCTCGTATCGCCCACAACTCGATGCACCCCTCCACGTTGCCGGTGGCCAGCAGCAGGCCCGCACCGCTGGAGGCGAGGGCAAGATCGCATAGCAAGGACTGTCCCTGTTGGGGGCGCCGATCGTGGCAAAGCGGCCGTCCCGGAAGACGTGCTGGGACAGTTCGCCGGAGGTGGCGGCTGTCACCGCTGTCACCGCCCCGCCGAGAGGCTGAGCGGCGGCTAGCAGGGTGAAACCAGCGACCGCGACCGGCCTGCGGCGGATGGCGGGATGCGGGGGAGCGGCGCCCGGCTCGCGCCGGCCGGGCAGCATGATGGAACGCCCGTCGGTACTGGTCGTGTGGATGATGGATGCCACCGCACCGGCTCCTTCACCGATCTCGGTGAAGGATGTCTCGTCCACCGTCCAGACCAGGGTTCCCCGGTCTTCCCGCTGGGTCAGGGCCAGCAGAGAGCCTGCCGAGGTGGGTGTGGATGCTGCGCAGGTGAACCGTAGATCGTCGGCGCCCAGCGGCGTGTCGCGCGGGCTGTGGCGCACCGACCACGCGATGAGCCTGCGATCCTCGCCCACGCTGGCGACCTGTTCACCGTCCGAGCTGTCCAGGGCGATGGCGTCAAGGACCGTGCCTTCATGGAGACGGGCATGGCGCTGCTGAAGATCACCGGACAGCGTGTTCCCGTTTGCGCTGCTCCACAGCCCCACCTGCCCGGCGCCGCCGCCCAGAACGATCCGTGATGCAGCGACATTGAGACTGGTCAACTGCCGCAGCGCTCCGGTCATGGTCACCGCCTCGACGCCTCCGTCCGGCGTCACCGTGAACTGCCATACTGACCCGTCCCCACCGGCCGCCCACACCACGATCTGCTCCCCGTCGAAGTGCACCGACGTCCCCGAGACGGTCCACCCACCGGGAAGGCGCCAGGACGCAGCGACGCGCGGGGCCTGGTGCAGATTGACCAGGACCGTCAGTCCTCCGTCCGCCAGGCCGAGCACCCTCCGCCCACCGTCGGCGGGGCCAGAGCACACGGCCACCGAGGTGACCCGGTCACCCGCCGCATGCTGATGCAGCGCGTGCGCCCGCTCGTCACCCCCCGGCCCACACCGCCACGGCGCCGGATCCGTCGGCGCTCACCGCCACAGCCTGGCCGTCTGGGCCGATACCGAGCCCGATGCCGGTGATCTCCGCCGCATGTATGTCCGCAGCACCGGACCCGCGGGGATGAGGAGACCGCACGATGGGTCTGACGGCCGAAGGCTGCTACGGCGTGAGTCCGCGCCTGGCTGCCGCACTGGATGTGCCAGTACCCGCACTGGAACGGCATCTGGCCAACGCGCCAGCGGTGCGCGAGCGCTTAGTGGCTGTTGTCGTTCCGGTCTTGAGCGATGTTGGTCGAACAGGGGTCTCGGTCGAGTGATCGCGGCGGATGCCGGGTATGGAGAACAGGGCCTCTTGGTAGCTCGGTGGGTGTCTACGCCAACAAGCTTTCCAGGAGGCCCTGTTGTCGCATTTGTACGCCCTCGCGCCGACGGGCCCAGTCCGGTCGCCCCGTCGTGTGACTGTCTCGCGCACCGGTTCGGGAACGCTGCGGACAACGGGACGCGCGATCGGCGCTATCCCACCGACATGACGGACGCGGAGTGGACCGTGGCCCGTCCGCTGCTGCCGGTGCCGGGCTGGCTTCAGGGAGGTGGCGGACGGCCGGAAGCGTACTGCCATCGTGCGATGCTGGACGCGGTGCGCTACCTGGAACGGCCGACCCGGCCGCGGACCGGCGGGATCGCGTCGAGCAGGGGCAATAGCTGGGTGACGTCGTTGCGGTTCCCCCCGGTCAGCAGGACCGCGAGCGGGGTGCCGTGCCCGTCGGTGATCAGATGGTGTTTCGAGCCTGCCCGCCCCCGGTCTACCGGCGACGGGCCTGTCTGGCTCCCCCTTTTAGCGCTCTGACGTGGGAGGAGTCGACCACGCAGCGCGACCAGTCCAGACGCGCAGCCGCCTTGAGCTCGGCGAGTAGAACCTCGTGCAGTCGCTGCCAGACGCCGGCCTCGTTCCAGTCCCGCGGGCGACGCCAGCACGTCATGCCCGAGCCGAAGCCCAGGTCTTGCGGCAGGTACTCCGACTGGATCCCGGTGTGCAGCACGTACAGGATCCCGGACAGCACTTCCCGGTCCGGCAAGGGCTTGCGGCCGGGATACCGGAACCTGCGCTCTCGCTGTGGCAGCAGCGGCTCCAAGTGGTCCCACAGTTCAACCGACACGATCCACGGCGACTTCCCCACACCGGATCGAACGCTCAACTGCCGCTCTGGACACGGCAGCCAGGACCGATCCACCTCATTGTGTTAGCCGTTGTTAGACGTTGGGGACGCGCAGCGCGTCCCAACTGGTCTTGCCGGGGGTGCCGTTGGCGTCGTCGCCTTCGAAGCCGAGGCTCCGCTGCCAGGCGGCGAAGGACTTCACGTCGCCCGGGCCCCAGGTGTCGGCGTTGGCACTGGACTGGTACCGGCTGCAGCCTTCGGCGACGAGCCGCTGGTGCATGGCGGCGATGATCGGCGATCTCTGTCCGGTGTGGAAGAACGACGCACCAGGGAACGGCTCGAAGGTGACGGGGCCGCCACCTGACTGGTAGGCGGTCAGTGCCCTGTTCGATGGTGGGCGACGTTGCTTGAAGACCGTCTGCACGCGGGCGTCGGCGCGTGGCAGCTTGCTGTGGCCGCTGAGAATGGCCCCCGGAATTTCGAAGTTGTAAACGACTTCGTCGCTTGCAGCCTCAACCGACACCGCCTGGTTGGAAAGAACCTGATGGATTCCGGGGTAGCTCGTACGCAATTCGTTGTCGAGATAGTCCAGTTGGGCGTCCATGTTGAACAGGACATCCACCCCGAGGGAGGCTCCGTTGTAAACGTGTCTGAAAAGTCCTGACCGCCGAGAGGAGGAAGTCCACTGGGCGAGACCGACGCCGGGTAGCTTGGGCCCTTGATGAGGTGACTTCCGATCCATGATTTGGACGGCTGTGAAATTCGTGGTCACTCCGGCGAAGTTCTTCGCTCGCATCGGGGTGGATGGCGAGCTGCCCTCGATGCGATTCGGTATGATCGCCGACTCTGCCCACAAGTTCCCGATGATTCCGGCGGCGCCTGCGGGCGGATAACCGTACCGGTCGACTAGTTCCCGCATGCAGTAAAGCATTCGGTCGTCGGCTCCGACCTTTGTCCAGTCGCCATCCGAGGGAAACATCGCGACCGTGGCGGGTGCGTGTCCCAGGCCGTGCCCGGGATGGTTGGCATCGGCTGGAAGATGTCCTGCTTCGATGCTCCAAGATTCGCTGTTCATTTCAGGCTCCTCACGCGAAGCCCGCTTCGCCGTCGTGAGGGCGCACGGCGTCCACCACGGCTGGAGAAGCTGGGTAGGGGAGGACAGAGACATGCCGTCCTCTAGTTGTGAACTGGTGCCACCAGCAGCGATCACCCAGGCCCCTGTTCGAAGCCCAACCCAGTCTCATTCTACTGCGAAGCATCGCAGCCTGCTCTGGATCAGTTTGTGCGGCCATCAGGTGACGGGCGAGTCAGGCAACGAAGGCGTGGGTGCCGCCGCCGGAGTCGGTGCGAATCAGCGTCTGACGCCCCCGCCGAGCCGTTTGGGCAGCTGGGCCGGGGTCGGTTTCGTGGCCTTGTCGGCCAGGTGTGGTGTGGGCCGCCAGCATCCCTGCAGAACAGTGGCCATGGCTGGTTCCCAGATGTAACTGTTTCCCCATCAGGCTGGTGAAGCAGTGGGCCGTAGGCTGCGGCCCATGGAGTCGTTGATGGCTGCCCTCCGCGAGCAGGAAGAAGCTGCCCGTTTTCTCGCTTGGCCGGGTGATTTCGACCTGGACCGAGGCGATCATGCGGAGGAAGTGCACCTCGCCTCGGGCGCCGCGCTTGAGGGGTTCGCCGGCGACGGTGCTGGGGGTACGTACTTCTTCTGCGGTGAAGGTGGCGAGGAACGTCCCATCCTGTATGCCGACTCCGAAGGAGGTGCGGCTCTGATTGCCGTCGGGCTGCACGAGTTGGTGCGGCTTCTGCTGGTCGTCCCCTGGTGGCGCGACTGCCAGACGTTCACGGACGAGGAGAGTCGCGAGTGCGAGGCTGAGTATCTGGAGGACATGCCGGACCTCGTGTCCCGGAGGGACCGCGCTGCCGCAGCCCTTGGCATCGATTTGCCGGAACTGGCCGAAGTCCTGGCTCGCTTGAGGGAAGTAGCCACTCGGCTGGGTGAAGACTTTGTTTTGATCTTCACGCCTGAGGAACACCCGTACGAACCGCTCTTCAGAGTCTGAGAATCAGGCCGCAGTGAGAAAGAGCGCCGGTCCGTGATCGTGGCCCTGAACCTCCAGCCCTCACTCCGATTCGATCACGCGGAAGACGCCGGCCACCAGCGGTCAGGGCGTCGTCCCGCTGAACCAGTCGGGCTGACCCCGGCTCTTCCATCAGATGGGCCCCCGCGGCGATGCCCCGACCCATCCGGGCATAGGCATCGTTGCCGAAGGCCGTGGACCGCCCTCGTAGCAGGTGGCCGCGGCCCTGACCGCGCTCTCCACCGCCTGCGCGGAATGCCCGTCATCCTGCCTGCCACGGCTGACATCGCCCGGCTGCAGCCGTCCGGGGGCAGATGGGGGATGCGTCTTTAGAAGGCGGCTGCTCTGGGGACACGTAGGTGCGTGGTTTCGCTGACGTGAGGCGGTGACGTGCAGGTGAGCGACGCCCTGCGTCGGTCGCGCCGACGTCCGGGCGCGGGCCCCGGCGGCGGTCGTGGCGCCAGTCGTGGTCCGCGGCGGATGCGGTACGTCGTGCTGGGCAGCCGACCCGCGCGCGGAGTCGGGACGGTGGCGGTCGCGCGCAGGGCGGCGACGGCAGTGCGCCCGGCCGTGGACGGCGTGACCGTCAGCCACGGGCTGAAGGTGGGTGCCGCCTACGCGTGGCGGCTGCTGGTGCTCGGGGCGGCCGTGTACGCGGGTTTCGTGCTGCTGGGACGTCTGCAGCTGGTCGCTGTCGCGTTGTTCCTCGCCCTGGTCGTCACCTCCGTACTGCGTCCCCTCGCCGATCTGCTGGCGCGATGGCTGCCGCGGACCCTGGCGGTGGTGGTGAGCGTCGTGGGAAGCCTGCTGGTGCTCCTCGGGCTGCTGGCGCTGGTCGGCGAACTGGTGGCGAGCGAGTGGGGCCGGCTGGGGGAGGAGTTCAGCGGGGGCGTCGGGCGCATCGAACGGTGGCTGCAGGGACCTCCCTTCCATGTGAGTCCCGCGGTGACGTCGAACCTTCAGGACAAGGTGAACTCCTTCGTCTCCCAGCACCGCTCCGTGCTGATCAGCAGCGCCGTGAGCGGTGCCGGACGGCTCGTGGAGGTGCTGACCGCGGGGGTGCTCGCGCTGTTCTGCTCCCTGTTCTTCGTCCATTCCGGCGACCGGTTCTGGAGCTGGTTCCAGGAGTTGCTGCCGCAGCCGGCGCGGGACCCGTTCAACCGCGCGGGCCGTACGGCGTGGCGGACCTTCGCCGGGTACACGCGGGGCATCGTCATCGTGGCGGCCAGCAACGCGGTGCTGGTCGGCGTCGCGCTGTTCGTGCTGCGCGTGCCGTTGGCCCTGCCGCTGACGTTGCTGGAGTTCTTCGCCGCGTTCGTCCCGCTGGTGGGATCGCCCATCGCGTTGGGGGTGGCCACGGTGGTCGCCCTGGCGTCGCGCGGGCCGGTCATCGCGATCGTGGTTCTCGCGCTGATCGTCATCGTCGGCCAGATCGAGGGCCACGTCCTGCATCCGCTGGTGATGAGCTGGGCGGTCCGGCTGCACCCGGTCGTCGTGGCCGTCTCCGTCATCGCCGGCGCCATCCTGGCCGGCGTGGTCGGCGCGGTCGTGGCGGTGCCCATGGTGTCGGTGGCCTGGGCGGTGCACAGGGAACTGCGCGCCCCGCCGACCGTGCAGAAGAATCCGCGACCACGGCCGTGACCTGTCAGGCTCCGGCCGCCGGGTAGGCGTCGGTGTCCACGGTGCAGGACGGCTCGAGGAACGGCAGCACGCAGCCGGGTGCCGGCACGCGAGACTGTTGTCGCAGCGCGGGGCGAGTTCCCGCGCGCTGTCGATACCGCTGCTGCCGAAGCCGGCGGTGGCTTTCAGGTCGTTGCTCACGTCCACGCTCGCGGTGATCGACCAGCCAAGGTCCCTCTTACTTGCGGGCCGGGATGCGAGAAGGTGGAGGCCGACCGCCTCCGCGAGGAGGGTCGGTCCGGAGTCCTTCAGGAGGAAGCCGCAGACGCCGCCGCGCAGCGCACCGTACACGTACTCGTCGAGGTCGAAGGTGGTGACCACGACCACCCGCAGCGGGTCGGCCGCCTCGGGCCGGCCGGCAGTCGGGTGGCCGCCAAGCCGTCCAGCATCGGCATCCGAATGTCCAGCAGGCACACGTCCGGTCGCAGCCGACGGGCCGGCGTCACCGCCTCCTCGCCGTCGGCGGCCTCGCCGACCACGGTGATGTCCGGTTGGGCGTCCAGGAAGAACCGGAAACCGGTACGGACCATCGCCTGGTCGTCGGCGATCAGTACGCGGATGGGCGGGGCGCTGCGAGAGGAAGTCCTCATGGGCTCGACGCCCCCCCCGAAAGGGGATGTCGATGCCGTGGACCGTGCTGCCGGTCACCGCTGCCCCGCGTCACCCGGCGACGTCGCACAGCCAGGTGCCGGGCGTGCCCGGCAAGGCGACGCCAAAGGATTTCTACCGTGTTGTCGACGTCCACGTGTGTAGCCGGACGGCCCGCGTGATGGTGGCGACCCAGCCGCAGAAACCCGCCCCGGTCTTGGCCGGCTGTTGACACCCACCACCCGTCGAGACCATGGCCTCCTTTCACCGCTCCGTGGCGTGCTGTGCGCCACCGACCGGCAAGGCGCGACCGCCGCACCGTCGACGACCTGGCAGGTGTTGCCCGGCTCGCGGACCGGCGGCTTGGTCGCCGAGGGGGTGGTCGACGACATCAGCCACGAGGGCCCGCGGGCCCTGCTCCGCGAGGAGGACGTGTCCTTTCAGCGGGTAAAGACCTGGAAGACCTCCCGCGACCCCGGCTACGCCGCCAAGAAGGCCCGCGTCGAGCACCTCTACGCCATCGCCGACAGCGAGGTCATACCCGAGGAGGGCGAACCCGAAGTCGTCTCATGCCTGGACGAATTCGGCCCGCTCAACCTCCAACCCCACCCCGGACGGCAATGGGCCGAGCGCGGCGGACGGCACAAGGACCCCGACCGCGAACCCCGGCCCAGGCGGCGTGCGACCTACACCCGCCCGCACGGGGTCAGGCACCTGTTCGCCGCCTACGACCTCGGCAAGGACAAGCTCTACGGCCACATCAAGCCGAAGAAGAACCGGACGAGATTTCTGGAGTTCTGCCGCTACCTGCGCAGCCTCTACCCGCTCAACGTCCGCATCGCGATCGTGCTCGACAACTCTCCCCGCACCTGACCACGAAGAGGGACACCCGTGTCGTGACTGGGCCGAAGCGAACAACGTCGAGTTCACCCACACCCCGACCAACAGCTCCTGGTTGAACCGGATCGAGGCCCAGTTCAATGCCCTGCGCTACTTCGCGCTGGACGGCACCGACCACGCCAGCCACAAGGAGCAGGGAAGCATGATCCGCCGCTACATCATCTGGCGGAATAAGCACGCTGCCGACGAACGCCTCCGCGAGGTCTTGAACAGGGCAAACGTTGCCTGATGCGGCACTAGTGGACGCGGATGACGGGGTCCGGCTACAGCTGGTGACCAGGGTGCGGCCGTCCGCGCCGAGGGCCACGTCCATCATCCCCGTCCCTGATGGTCAGCGGTCGGGGTGGTCAGCCCCGCACCGGTGGTGGTGTCCCACAGCCGTACGGTGTCGCCAGAGCCCGGGGCGGCGAGGGTCCGTCCGTACGGGGCGGAGGCCACCTCCTCGGCGCTCCGGCGAGACTGCCCCCGAGGATGCGCGGATAGCACCCGTGGCCACCTCCCGCAGTTGCACCGAACCATCGGCGGAAACGACGGCGTAAACCCGGCCGTCAGGGCTGAAGGCCGTCCCGGGGCCCGGGGCACTGCTGCCGCGGACGCAGAACAGACACGATTCGATGAGATTCGAAAAGAAATCACCCGTTGCTGATCGTCCTGGTAGGAAGGTTCCTGTGGGAGATCACTTCGCCGCGTCGCTTCGGCGGTTGCGATTACGCGTGGGACTGACCCAGGAAGCCCTGGCCGAGCGGTCCGGCGTCTCGGTCAGCACGATTCGTGGCCTGGAGACCGGCCGGCGCCGTAACCCGCAGCTCGCGTCGGTGCGGCAGTTGGCCACAGCGCTCGAACTGCAGCCGGGCGAGCGGGACGAACTGCTGTCCGCGGCGACGGGCGCACCCGAGACCTTGGCCGTTCCGACGCCACGTCAACTGCCCGCATCACCGGCACCGTTCGTGGGGCGGAAGCTCGAACTTGACCGGCTGGACGCCGCATTGCGGGTCAGGCCGGGCCAGGCGGCCACCGTGGTCATCTCAGCGCTCGCCGGCGCCGGCGGAATAGGCAAGTCATGGCTCGTGCTGCACTGGGCTCACCGCAACGCCGACCGGTTCCCCGATGGACAGCTCTTCGTCGACCTGCAGGGCTTCAGCCCGGACAGCGACCCGATGGACCCAGCCGTGGCGGTGCGCGGATTCCTCGACGCGCTGGGCGTCGAGCCCGACCGCATCCCGGCTGCGCCGCACGCGCAGGCAGCCTTGTTCCGCAGCCTGGTGGCGAACAAGCGGATGCTGTTGGTGCTCGACAACGCGGCCGACACCGCCCAGATCACTCCTCTGCTGCCGGGCGGCGATAGTTGCACTGTGGCGGTCACCAGCCGCAACCGGCTGTCGAGTCTGATCACCGGGCACGGCGCCCACCACGTTTCCGTCGACACCCTCACCGACACTGACGCCCGCGCCCTACTCGCCGCCCGGCTCGGCACCACACGCATCGACGCCGAGCCCGCAGCGGTGGGCGAACTCGTCCACTTGTGCGGCGGGTTTCCGCTGGCACTGAGCATCATTGCCGGCCGGGCCCACACCAACCCGCACCTGTTGCTGGCCGAGCTCGCCGACGAACTGCGCGATGACGCACTCGGCGTACTTGATGACGCCGATCCCGCCGCGAGCCTGCCCGCAGTGCTCTCGTTGTCCCACCGCGCATTGAGCGACGTCGAAGCCGACGTGTTGGGGCTGTTAGCGATCGCACCGGGACCCGATATCGGCTTACCTGCTGCCGGCAGCCTCACCGGCCTGGGCCGAAGCAGGACCAGGAGCATATTGCGTCGGCTCGAACAGGCATCGCTGATCAGCCAGGATGCCACCGGCCGCTACCGCATGCACGAACTGATCCGCCGCTACGCCACCACCGCGGACGTGGCCGACGACAAACGCACGGCAGCGCTGCGGCGAGTGCTCGACTTCTACACCCACACCGCCCACGCCGCGGCCCATCTCCTGGATCCGCACCGCGAGCCCATCGAACTTGCCTCTCCGGTACCCGCCCGCCAACCCCAGATCCTGACCGACATCCCGGCGGCGATGGACTGGTTCGAGGCCGAACATCGCAACCTGCTCGCCGCCCAGCGCACCTGCGCCGCACACGCGTTGCACGACACGGCCTGGAAGCTGGCTTGGACGCTGAACGACTTCCACTACCGGCGGGGACACCGCCACGATCAGCTCGCCGTGTGGCAGATCGCAGTCGACTCCGCGAGCCAACTGCCCGACCCCGGCGCCCAGATCCTCACCCACCGGCTCCTGGGCCGCGCCCACGTCGTACTCGGACACCACCAGGAGGCAATCGACGCCCTCAACCAGGCCCTCGCCCTAAGCGAGCAACAGAACGACCGCGCCCTGCAGGCCCAGGCGCATTACACGCTCGCCTCGATCCAGCCGGACGGCCGTCAGGCGCTGGATCACGCCAGACGCGCACGGGACCTCTACCGCGGCCTCGACCAGCCGATCGCTGAAGCCAACGCGCTCAACGCCGTAGGCTGGTACGCCGCGCTCCTCGGCGACCACGACGGCACCGCCCGCGAGCACTGCCAGGCCGCCCTCGCCCTCTATCAGTACCACCGCGACGTGGCCGGCCAGGCGCAAACCCTCGACAGCCTCGGCTACATCGACCACCACAGTGGCCACCACCAGGACGCCATCCAGCACTACCTCCAAGCCATCAGCCTCTATCGCGACCTCGACAACACCTACGAGACCGCCGACACACTCGACCGGCTCGGCCATCCCTACGCTGCCCTCGGCCGGCACGACCAGGCCCGTGCGGTGTGGCGACAAGCCCGCGACCTGTACCGGCAGCAAGGACGCGATCAGGAAGCCGATCAGCTCGAGCGGCAGTTCGACCAAGACGCGTGACGACCGGTCGAACCGGTCACAGGTGAACGGTTCGTGAGCTGTTCGCCCGCCTGCACGCCAACCACGATGGTGCAGGACAGAACGACACTTCGCCCCTCAGAAATGGGCAGGAGTCGCCGCATGCACCGCACGCATTCGTTCACGAGGCCGAACGCATTTCCAGACAAGGGCATGCGGCATCGGTTGGGCAGTGTCAGGAGCGACCCAACTTCGAGAACCGCTGCAGGCCGCTGCTGGCAGGCCGGACCAAAAGGGGACGACTCGATGGGCAACACGAGGGACACCGCGTTCGGACGCCTGTTGCTGGCCGCCGTCTCGGGACTTGTGGTCCTTGCTATGGGCGCCTGCGTCCCGAACGGGAAAGGTCCACAGACGCGGGCAGACGAGCCGGCTGGGATGCAGCCTGCGGGAACGGCATGGCCGTTGACGGCGCGGGAGAAGTCGCTGCTGTACGACGCCGAACAGGCCATGGTGCAAAGCTGCATGGCCCGCAAAGGGTTCCACGTGTGGAAGGTACCCGAGAATCCAGTGCCCGAGGACAAATCGTTCCCCTACGTGGTGGACGACGTGGCCTGGGCCCAGCGGCACGGGTACGGCAGCGACGTGCGGCGGCGCATCGACCGAGTGCGGCGCACTGATCCGAACCGCCGTTACCTGCAAAGTCTGCCGCCGCAGCGCAGGACGCAGGCGGTCGACGCCTACAGCGGAAAAACCGGAGGATTGGAGGTGCGCCTGCCCACCGGCGCCACCGCGGGGCGCAGTACCGACGGCTGCCTGGCGGAGACAGAGGGAAAGCTCTACGGCGGCCTCGGGAAATTGTTCCGGGCCAAGGCGGTGACCAACTCGCTCGCGTCGATCCGCCGGGCCGACGTCTTCGCCGATCCACAGTTCCGCGAATCCACGCGGGAATGGGCGGCGTGCATGCACCGACACGGTCACCGCTACACGGATCCGAGCCGGGCCCGCGCGGCATTCGCCTCGGACAAGGCCAAGGACCACAAAGAGGAAGTGCGTACGGCGGTCGACGAAGCACGGTGCGCACACAGCTCCGGGCTGTCCGCCACCGCGCAGCGGCTGGACGCCCGTTATGACAAGCGCCTGCAGAAGAAGTACCGCGCGGCGGTGGACAGCCGCCTCCAGTTGGAGAGGGCCGCACTTCCGCGGGCCCGCGCCTCTCTGTCCGGTCACTGACCGCGCGACCACGAAAGCCACGATCAGGGAGACAGTCATGTCTGCATCACCCAGGAAGATCGGCACCGGCCTCACGGGGCTCGTCCTCGCGGGCCTGAGCATCCTCGCCTCATCGGGGGTCGCCGGCGCAGCAGAGGCCCCCGCGCCCACCCCCGCCTCGAAGTCCGCCGCCACCACAGCTACCGCCGCGCCGTCGGCAGCGGCCGCCGACGGCTACTTCTACGCCTGGGAGGGCGCGAACAGAACGGGCAAGTACTGCCGCTGGCTCGGCGACGACACCAACTGGACCACCTGCTCGCCCGGTGGGAACATGCGCAACCAGGCAAGCTCGATCGAGAACCGCGGCTACCCGGGCTCCTACCCGAACGTCATGGTCTACTGGGACACCGGCTACGGTGGCACGGACGCCTGCATCGATGCTGGCTGGTACTACGCCGACCTGTCACAGTGGGTTTTCCTGAACCCCGGCTCCGGACAGGGCGAGACCCTGAACGACAACATCTCCTCGCACCAGTGGACCAACGCCATCTGCGAAGGACCGTGAGGTCGGAGGGGACCGAACCGTGCCGGAGGATGTCGGGGACTTCGAGGACGACGTCGTCATGCGCCTGGAACGGGACCCCGGATCGAGGCTGTGGACCCTCACGGCAGCCGCGGGCAGGGGATGCGAAGCCGCATAAGGACGCGACCGGCCGACCGAGGTACTCGCCGGGCTGGTCGACCGGTTCGGACACTGCTGGAGTTCCTCCGCTGCGATTGCGTCTTCGTACAAGACTCCCGGCGCTCGGCCCCGAAGGCTAGGTCGTGTCCGCAAAGTGGTTGGTGCGTTGGTCTGTTTGTGGTGCGTCGTCATGAGCTGACCGATGAATCGTGGGCGGTGATCGAGCCGTTG